>JAGVKR010000511.1 GCA_020050375.1 Planctomycetales bacterium | reverse complement strand
GTGGATGTTTCGCCGGTCGGTCTGCGGCTGGCCGCCGACTTCGCGCGAACTTGCGGAACGTATGTGAACTGGATTGCCGCCGACCTCGATGAATTCACCCCGGCGAAAGATGCCTACGATCTGATCTGCGTGTTTCGATTTCTCGACCGGATAAGCTTGCCTCGAAAGATTTCGAGTGCGCTGCGACCGGGCGGATTCTTGATCTACGAAGCATTTACGACCGCCCACTTGGCTCGTGGTGACAGCCATATGAAGAATCCGGCGTTCGCGCTCGCTCCTGGAGAATTGCCGCGATTGTTCGCGACACTGCATGCAATCTCCGCCGTAGAAGTTGATTTGCCTGATCGCGCGGTGGCCCGTTTCGTGGGGCAACGTCTCTCTCGAGAACTTCGCAAATAGGGCGACGCGGGAAATAGTTCGAGTGACCCCAGGAAACGATGCGAAGTTGCGGCGCAGGGAAGGCGATTCCAAGCTGAACTTGGGATCGAGCTGATTCCTGAGTATACTGAGAGTGTTAACGATCACGTTTTGAGCGTTGCGGAGCGTGACTGAATATGAATGAGATCATTTTTCTTGTCGAGGAAGCACCCGAAGGCGGCTTTGTCGCTCGCGCCCTGGGCGCCTCGATCGTCACCGAAGCGGATACGCTCGACCAACTTCGTCACGCCGTGCGGGAGGCTGTCGAGTGTCATTTTGACGACGGGCACGGCCCGCAACTCATCCGGCTCCATTTCGTGCGTGAGGAAGTTCTCACCGCATGAAATTGCCGCGCGACGTATCTGGAGTGCTCCCGCATTACCCCTTCTCTGCCGAGCTCATTGTCGAACCGTACCTGCGCGGCGTGCGGATCGACAGTTTTCTCGTCAAGCACTTTCGCAACTACACCCCCTACCGCATGCAGCGGCTCGTGCGTGCCGGGCACGTGAAAATCGAAGGGGTGATTGCCGAATCCGACAGCCGGGTCTATCCGGGACAATCGGTTTCGGTTCGATTGGTCGAGCCTCCCGACCACCTGCTTCCGCCCGAGCCGCGCGATCTCGAAATCCTCTACGAGGACTCGTGGCTGATCGTCCTCAACAAGCCGGCCGACATGGTTGTCCATCCGTGCGGCAACTATGTGACCGGGTCGCTCGCGAATGCCCTGCAGGCGCATTTCGACGGCCAAACGCAGCTTCGCGGCCTCGTCCGGCCGGGAATTGTGCACCGGCTCGATCGGCTGACGAGCGGCGTCATCGTCTGCACAAAAGACCATCTGGCGCATCGCCAGCTTGGAATCCATTTCGAGCAGGGGCGAATCCGAAAAACCTACCTGGCCCTCATTCATGGCGTCGTGCCCGACGATCAG
The DNA here is from genome assembly GCA_020050375.1 of Planctomycetales bacterium. Classification (GTDB taxonomy): domain Bacteria; phylum Planctomycetota; class Planctomycetia; order Planctomycetales; family Planctomycetaceae; genus SIAF01. Next base: position 5,211 of record JAGVKR010000511.1, on the reverse strand, counting down.
GGAGAAGTCGACATGCCTATCGGCCAGTTCCCCGGCGGCGGGACCATTCGCATGTCGACCGCCCCCGATGCCATCGATCCTCGGGCGTCGCGCACCAAATACGAGGTGATCGAGCGCTTCGAGCGGTTCACGCTCGTGCAGGCCCAACCATTGACGGGTCGTCTGCACCAGATCCGCGTGCATCTGGCCTCAATCGGGTATCCGATCGCGGCCGACGAGTTCTACAGCCCATCGGCCGTGCTTCGGATCTGCGACATCGCCCCCCAGTCCGAGGAGACAATCCACGGCGATGGGATCTTGATGAACCGACAGGCATTGCACGCGCAATCGTTGCGGTTCGTCCACCCGATCACACGCGACGTGGTCACCTTCGAGGCGCCGCTGGCCGCCGACATGCAGCGCACGCTCGATTTTCTGCGGGCTCAGCCTGTGGCTGGACCGACCAATGCGTCGCCTCCAGCTTTCATCGCAGCGATCGGTTAAACGGTTGCGGCCACCATCTCGGCGATTTCCGGACAGCTCTCGTCGAAGCCCCGCCCCACCATGTGTGGCTCCGACTCCGCGGTCATCAGCGCTGCCTGATCGACGCGCCGACGATTGTGTCCTTCTACGATCGCTCCCTGACAGCATCCGGCCATCGTGGGAGACTTGCTGATTTGCCGGCAGAAATCCTGGAGCGTCCCATCCATCGCCATGACCGGTTGAGCGACGCGTACGACCTCGCTCGCCGTTTCACCCAGGCAATGGACGCCGAGCAACTGCCGGCTGGCGGGGTGGAAGAGCAGCTTGATCACGTCATTCCCGGCTCCGGTCCCGCGGATTCCGGCGGACTCACGCATGCGGATGACCCGCGCCTGGTGCGGGACGCGTTCGCGAATCAATTGATCGCCGGTCTTGCCAACCATCGCGACCGCAGGAATCGTTTGCAGCTCGCTCTGCGCGAGCCGGTCCCCCTCGAAGGGCTGGCCGAAGGCGTTGAAAACCGCGCGCCGCCCCTGATCGGCTGCTGTGCCGGTCAAAACCGGAAAGCCAACCACGTCGCCAGCCCCAAAAATATGCGCCGCCCAGGTTCGCTGCTGGTCGTTGCACCACAATCGGCCACGTTCGTCAGATTCGAGCCCCGCCGCCGACAAATCGAGCCCTTCCGTCGCACCGACGCGACCCGCCGCGTACAGAATATTCTCACCCGCCAGCCGTTCACCGCCGGCGAAATGGACAACGAGCGGTTCGCCTTCGACGTTGTCGATGCCGATCACTTCCTCTCCGAGGAGAAATGTCATCCCCAGTGCGCTGGCCCTGGACAGCAGCATGTCGGCGACGTCGCGATCGCAGTCTTCGAGCAGGCGATCGCCACCGTCGACGACCGTGACGCGGACTCCGAGCGTCGCCAGCAGAATCGCCTGTTCGAGGCCGGTCACCCCTGCCCCGACAACGATCAGCGACTGTGGCAACGTCTCGAGCTCAAGGAACTCTGCCACGTCGAACACCCGCCGTCCGTCGAAAGGGACACTCTTTGGCCGCAGCGGTCGGGTCCCACATGCGATCAAAATCCGCTCGGCCTCCAGTCGTGCGTCGCCATCCGCCGTATGTACGACCACATCGTGTGGGCGGACAAAGCGGGCGCTGCCGCGATACAGATCGACCTCGCTTCGGTCGAGCCGGTCATGGATCGCATACGATTCACGATCGACCAGATGTTGCACGCGTCGCTTGAGGTCGTACATCGTCACCTCGACGCGGTCTTCCGTCAGAAACCGGACCGCATCCCGCAGAATGCGCGACGAAACGGCCGCAGAAGGAGACGAGGCCTTCCCCGAAGCGGGTCCCTTTTGCTCGATCAATGCCACGCGCTTATCGAGCCGAGCGGCGGCAATGGCTCCGCTTTGTGCAGCAGGATCGCTTCCGATGACCACGAGGTCGTAACGCATGGCAGGTGACCTTCCCGGAGGGTGTCAGGACGCTTGCCATTCCGTTGGCGGCCGCCGGCGCGGGGCTGTTTCGAGACAGCGCGGTTCCTCAATCGAATGCCGACCGGTCTCTCTTCTCTCATCGAAAGACTTGACGATCAGCCAATATGCAAAGAGTTGTCCCGACAGGCATTCTGGAGAAGCTGCGGTTGAGTATTCCGAATATCACGGCCTTACCGTCCGGCGCGCTACGGTAGAGGCTCTCTATTTTGCCTCAAGTCCCGCCGGCGACAGGGCGATTCGTCAGGATGCGCCTGGCTCTTCGCATGGGGATAAGCGGGGGATTTCATCCGCTTCCACCGTAAAACGAGACTGCAAAAGGCTGTGGGATCAGGTAGGGCGGGTAGAATTGTGGCGGCACCGTTTGATCCATGAGCCGCCGGCTCGCGTTCTTAGCTGACAGGGCGACTTCCATTTCTTGAGTTCTGACGGGAGAACGACACATGGCTCGCGACGTATTTCGAGATGATAGAAATATGAAGCGTCAGGCCACTGCTGGTCTCGGTGCGATCGCCGCGTTGGGTGTGCTGGCGACCGGGCTGCTCTATAGCTTTTACTCGCAGTTCGTAATCAACGTTCCGGCGAAGCAGATCGGAGTCTTGATTCGCAAGACGGGGATCGACCTCGAGAACAGCGACGAGATCGCCCCCGATGCGGAGCATAAGGGAGTGCAGAAAGACGTCCTCGATGTCGGACGCTATTTTTTCAAATACGACCCGTACAACTGGGATTGGAAAGTCGTCCCTCAGATCGAGATTCCCGACGGCAAGCTGGGGGTGCAGATCCGCTTGTACGGCGACGATCTCCCCTACGGCGAGTTTCTCGCCTATCAGGAAAACCAGAAGGGGATCGTCCCCGGCGTCCTCCTGCCGGGACGCTACGCGATCAATCCGTATCTCTACCAGGTCGAGCAACACGCGCCGCAAATCGTGCCGGCCGGGTTCAAAGGAGTCGTCACCAATCTCGCGGGTAAGATTCCCTTCGAACCCGAGCATTACGCCGAGGAACCCGACCAGATGCACCAGAAGCTGCTGGTCAAGCAGGGTTTCCGCGGCGTCGAACAGACGACGCTCGACCCCGGCACGTACAACTTCAATCCGTACGAAATCAAAGTCAACCTCGTTGACTGCCGTAACCAGCGATTCAATCTGGCCGAGAGCAAAGACCTCGGCTTCCCGTCGAAGGACGGATTCTGGGTCAGCCTCGACAGCATTGTGGAGTTTCGCGTCAACCCGGCGATGGCCGCCAAGGTCTACGTGCTCTACAAGGAAGACGCCAGCTCCGATCGCATCAACGAAGAAATCGTTCGCAAAGTGATCCTGCCGGCCGCGCGCAGCTTCTGCCGACTGCAAGGCTCGAATAACTCCGGTCGCGACTTCATTCAGGGGACAACACGCACTCAATTTCAGGAAACATACCAGACCACGATGCGCGCGAGTTGCGACGCCCTCGGGATCGAGATCATTCAGGCGCTGATCACGAAGATCAATCCTCCCGAGCAGATCGCCAAGCCGGTTCGCGATCGCGAGATCGCCAAGCAGCAGGAAGAACAGTTCCGGCAGCAGATCCTGCAACAAGCCTCCGAGGAAAAGCTGGCGATCGAGAAGGAGCTCGTGAAGCAGAAGCAGGCCCTGGTTGTGGCCGAGCAGGAAGTCATCAAGGTCACCACCGCAGCCATGCGTGAACAGGAAGTCGCGAAGACCAAGGCGCAGGAGAAGCTCGCCGTCGCCCAGCTCAAGCTCGACGCCACCAAAGACGAAGCCGCGGCCATCGCCGCCCGCGGCAAAGGAGCGGCTGAAGTCGTCGAGTTCAAGAACAAGGCCGAAGCGGCGGGCTGGCAGCGGTCGGTCGAGGCCTTTGGTGGTGACGGTGGCCAGTTCGCGCAGTTCGTACTGTTCGAAAAACTGTCAGCGGCGTATCGCAGCATCATGGTCAACACCGCCGACAGCCCGATCATGCGCATCTTCGAATCGTTCAACGCACCACGAGGCAAGTCGCCCGGAACGACCAAACCCGTAAAGCGCGGTGGAGACACGACCGCAACCGACGCCTCCGGCGAATAATCGCACCTGTCGGACAAGTGTCCGGCTTTCCGTTCTCCGCTTTCGGCTTTTTTCGGTCCCCGCTCAAGCACTGCGAGATCACCAACATGTCCACTGCCTCGACCACACGCCGCTCGCACTCGGGCCTGTTCATGAGCCTGATCTTCGTTGCGCTTCTGGCCTACGCCGGCTTCGAAGCGGTTCAGTGGACGTTCAACCGTTGGTACGTGCCGGTCGGCTCGAGCCTCTTGTTGCAATACAAGGGATCATTCCTGCTCGGAAAGAAAAACTACCCCAAACCGGGTCAACTGGCCAACCTTGCAAACGGCGAAATCGGCGTCGTCGAACAGATGCCCGGACCGGGGCGGCACTTCTACTGCCCGATCTGGTGGGACAACCGGCTCGTGGAAGACAAGGTCGTCAAGCCGGGCCAGGTGGCAATCGTCACGAGTCTGGTCGGAAAAGATCTCCGCGATCGCCCGGAAGGAGACGGCGCACGTAAGCATGGTGCGGCGGAGGAGACGCAGTTCCTCGTCGACGGCGACATCGGCCATACCGAGTACAAGGGAGTCCTGCGAAAGGTCTACGGTCCCGGCCGCTATCGCGTGAACCCCTACGCCTACGATTTCAAAATTGTCGAGACCGACGTTGAAGACAGCGGCACGCAGAAAAAATACTCGGGTTGGGTCGAAATCAAGACCGGCTACGTGGGAGTCGTCACGAACCAGACCGACAACCCCTTGACCGGCGCACGAAAGGGGATCCAGAAGACCGTCCTCCCGCCGGGGCTCTACCCCATGAATCCCCGCGAGCAGAAGGTTGACATCGTTGAGATCGGCTACCGCGAGAAAACCATCATCAGCGCCGTGCAGCAGGATGGAGCCGGCAACGCGATCCTCGACGCGAGCGGCGAGCCGACGATGGCCGAGGGGGGAGGAGCCAGTGGCGGCATCGTCTTCCCCTCCAAGGACGGCTTCACGATCCACATGGATTTCACCGCCATCTGGGGGATCATGCCCGACCAGGCGCCTCATGTCGTCGAGTTCAGCGGAAACCTGGAAGCGGTCGAAAACCGGGTCGTCGTCCCGCTGATTGAGAGCATTTGTCGCAATGAAGGCTCGAAGTTGGGGGCCGTCGAGCTGCTCGTGGGAGGGACGCGCGAAGAGTTTCAGGACGAAACGACGCGACAGTTCGCTCAGAAG
>JAGVKR010000138.1 GCA_020050375.1 Planctomycetales bacterium | reverse complement strand
CCTCGCTAACGCGTCGGGTTATGAAGTTCGTTACCATCACCGCACCTTGAAAGTGGCTCGCGACAGCCTACGATTTCGGCGGCAATGCCTTCTTTCCACCGGAAGTATCCATGTCCGCGCCCGCGACCCTGGTCTGGTTTCGAAACGATCTGCGGATTGACGACCAACCGGCTCTGCTCAAGGGGATCGAGCGAGGGGCGCCGGTCATTCCGGTCTACATCTGGTCGCCTGACGAGGAAGGAGACTGGGCTCCCGGGGGGGCGACGAAAAGCTGGCTGCATCGCTCATTGCAGCAGCTCGATGCCGATTTACGCAGCCGCGGATCCCGACTGATCCTCCGACACGGACCAGCACTGGAGACGCTGCAAGCGCTCATCCCGGAATGCGGGGCCTCCGCCGTTTTCTGGAATCGTCGCTACGAACCGCTGGCCATCGCCCGAGACGCCCGGATCAAAACGGCTTTACGGGGCTTGGGAGTGCATGCCGAAAGCTGCAACGGCAGCCTGCTGCACGAACCCTGGTCGATTCAGACGGGAACCGGCACCCCGTTTCAGGTCTTCACCCCGTTCTGGCGGAAATGCTTGTCTGTAGCGCCTCCGGCCGAGCCTGCGAATGCGCCGCCACGATGGCCGGGTCCGTTCGAATGGCCGAAGTCGCTGGCTCTCGACAAATTGCAGCTCGAACCGCGTATTCGCTGGGACGATGGAATTCGATCGGCGTGGACTCCCGGCGCAGCCGGCGCCGCCAATGAGTTGAACCATTTTCTGCTGAAGGGCGTTGACAACTATAAGGACGATCGCGATCGCCCGGATCATGATGGAACGTCACGGCTCAGTCCCTATCTGCATTTCGGCGAAATCAGCCCCCGACAGGTGTGGAATTCGGTCATGCAATCGATGCGCGAACGGCTTGGTCCCGCGGGAGAAGAGGCGGCCGAACCCTATCTGAGGCAACTGATCTGGCGTGAGTTTGCCCACCACCTGCTTTTTCATTTTCCCCAAACCCCCAGCGAGCCGTTACGCTCGGCGTTCGCAGCTTTTCCCTGGGAAAACGACTCCCCCTCAATTCGGGCCTGGCAGCGCGGCCAGACCGGTTTTCCGTATATCGACGCAGGAATGCGACAGTTGTGGGCCACCGGTTGGATGCACAACCGCGTTCGAATGGCGGTGGCCTCATTCCTGGTGAAAGACCTCCTTGTATCGTGGGAGGCGGGGGCACGCTGGTTCTGGGATACACTGGTCGATGCCGACCTGGCCAACAACACTCTCGGCTGGCAATGGACGGCCGGTTGCGGAGCGGACGCCGCGCCGTACTTTCGCGTCTTCAACCCGGTCGTTCAGGGGACGAGATTTGATCCACAGGGGGAATATGTTCGCCGATGGGTGCCCGAACTGGCCCGTCTCCCGACGGAAGCCATCCACGAACCGTGGCGAGCCGGGCGCGACAGGTTGAGGGCCGCCGGCGTTGAATTGGGGGTGAACTACCCACACCCGATTGTCGATCACGCGGAAGCCCGCCTTCGGGCCCTCGACGTCCTGGCGCGAATGAAGCGGGGGCGGCAATGATCCGCGACCGCGGACGATGGGCCGGAGATAGCGAATCATCTGGCAGAGCGGCCGATCGGTCGCTATAGTTCGTTGCGAGAATCGGGCTCAGGGAAGTACCCAGCCGGCACGTCAAGCGCGAGGATGGAATCCGATGGCACGACAGAAATCGCTCCACGAAAAACTCACGGAGCTGGGCAACAACCTTTGGTGGAGCTGGCAACCGGAAGTCACGCAGATCTTCCGCGATATCGATCCCGCCCTCTGGACCGATGTCGGACACAATCCGGTCCTGCTGCTGGAAGCCTACCCTCCCGATGCACTCGAGAAGCGGGCTGCCGAAGCCGTGCTCCACACGCGCATCAACTGGGCCTATCGCCGCTGGCAGGAATACATGCAGGCCAACGAGACGTGGGGGGCCACGCATGCCGGCGTGCTGGGGCAGCGGCCGACCGCCTACTTTTCGGCTGAGTTCGGCCTGCACGAATCGTTGCCGATCTATTCGGGCGGCTTGGGCGTTCTTGCCGGCGATCATCTGAAAAGCGCTTCGGACCTGGGAATCCCCATGGTCGCCGTCGGGCTGTTTTACAGTCAGGGATATTTCAGCCAGTACCTCGATGAGAACGGCTGGCAGCAGGAGACGTACACCGATCAGAAGATCAGCAAGCTTCCGTTGCAGGCAGCCCTGGGGACTGACGGCAAACCCGTTCTGATCTCGGTCGATACGCGCGGCGGAAAGATTCATGCTCGCGTCTGGACGATCAAAGTCGGGCGAATTCCGCTGTATCTGCTGGATACCGACGTGCCGGAAAACCGCGACGAAGACCGGCAACTGACGAGCCGGCTCTACGGCGGAGATCAGCGGACGCGCATCCGTCAGGAGATCATGCTGGGGATCGGCGGTGTGCGGGCCCTGCAGGCGATGGGCATTCAGCCGGGCGTGATCCACATGAACGAAGGCCATTCGGCGTTTGCCGGCCTGGAAGTCATCCGTCAGAGAATGAAAGAAGACGACGTTTCATTTGACGAGGCGCTCCGCGAAACGGCGGCGATGAGCGCGTTCACCACGCACACGCCGGTCCCCGCCGGACACGACCGCTTCAACGGCGAGTTGATCGAAGAACACGTCGGCCCGTTGCGCGACGAGCTGGGTCTCCGGCAGGACTCCTTAATGAGCCTGGGGCGCGTCGAGCCGCAGAATCAGCAGGAGTCGTTCTGCATGACGGTCCTCGCCTTCAAACTCTGCCGGCGAGCCAATGCTGTGTCGAGCCTGCACGGCGTCGTCAGCCGACGGATGTGGGCGACGCTCTGGCCGTGGCGGAGCGAAGAGGAAATTCCGATTGGCCACATCACGAACGGCATTCACGTCGCGAGCTGGCTGGCGGCCCAGATGCGAATGTTGTACGACCGGGTGCTGCCCCTCGATTGGTATCTGCGCACCGGTGAACCGGAGGTCTGGGCTCCGGTCGAGCATCTGTCGCCCGGCGAGCTCTGGGAGACGCACCAGACGCTGAAAAGTCGCTTGATCACCTACGCCCGCAACCGGCTGCTCAAACAAGCCCGCCGGCGCGACGAATCGGAATCGACCTTAGCACAGATTTCGACGGCGCTCGATCCACGCATCCTGACGATCGGGTTCGCGCGCAGGTTCGCCCCCTACAAGCGGGCCGACCTGATCCTGCGCGACCTCGATCTCCTGGCGCGGCTGGTCACGAGCACCGATCGGCCGATCCAAATCATCTTCGCCGGCAAATCGCATCCGGCCGACGAGCCGGGCAAGGCGATTCTGCAGCGCATCTATCGGATCAGTCAGGAAGAGCCGTTCCGCGGGCGGATCGTTTTCCTCGAAGATTACGATATCAACCTGGCGCGGCACCTGGTGCAAGGGGTCGACGTGTGGCTCAACAATCCCCGCCGGCCGCTCGAAGCTTCGGGGACCAGCGGACAGAAAGTGGTGCTCAACGGAGTGCTCAACTGCTCGATCCTCGACGGCTGGTGGGCGGAAGCGTTCGACGGCTCGAACGGCTTCGCCATCGGCAACGGCCGCACGCACGTCCGGCAGGAAATTCAGGACGAGCGCGACGCCGCGAGCCTCGCCGCCGTGATCACCAACGAGGTCATTCCGCTGTTCTACGAACGGGACCACGACGACCTGCCGCAGGCCTGGATCAAGTGCATGAAACGGGCAGTCCGCACGCTGGGCTGGCGTTTCAACGCCGACCGGATGGTGATGGATTACGTGCGGAAGAGCTACGTTCCCGCCGCCGGTGGACTGAGCTGCTCGATGGACCACGTCTGACGTCGGGCGCCCCATTTCGCACCGGGGCGAAACCAGGCGGTTCGCTCACATCGATCGACTCTGTCGGCCGACCGCACAGGCCCCGTCGACTTCCACGGGACTCGGCCGGCGGTTGGCCCCGATGTAGCACTGCTCCTGATCACGCCTGATCACCGTCTACCTACTCGTCACCATCGGCTGCAGGCATCGCAGCGGAATCGAAGTGCCGCTTGACGGCGTAAGCCTTCTCGAGTTGTTGGATGAACTCTCTGTTGGCCACTTGCTGTCCGAACTGAGCCAGCCTTCCGTAGGGCGAAGTTGTGCTGAACAGCGGCGCGCTTTTGAACGCCTCCCGATCGGCGGGTCGTCGGGAAATCACCTTGACGACATAGCACACCGACGCATCCTCGTTGAGCACGACTCCGACGTCACCCTCATCGAGCTCGTCGAACACAAACTCCATGAATTTCATTCCGGCCCCCGTGACGACGACCGGTTTTGACAACTGAAGGGGAGGTTGCCGCATGGAAGTGTCCGGGGCGGACGACTCGCGCCACCACGAGAACTCCGGGGATTCCTGAACGGTCAGGGCGAGGGCTTTGGCCGAGCCCGTGACCGTCTGGCCGGCGAGGACGGCCGACATCGATTCTTTGCTGTTGCGCACGAGCTCTGCCAATTGCTCGGCCCGCTTCTTCGCCTCGGGGAGCGCCTGTTGCAGTTTCCACGCCTCGAGAGCCTGTTCCTTCACACCCGGCTCGTCGAAAGTGGGAACGTGCGCGGGGACGTGCTGCACCTTCCAAAAGACGTACATGTCGCGGGACGCGCTGGAAGCGCCCGCCTCGGCTTCGACAACGCGACACAGGGCGTCGGAGTCGAACGCCAGGTCCACGATGGTCCGGACTCCGCCCGGGACGAACTCGTTGGCATCCGGCTCCTGGGCTTTGCCGATCCCGGGCAACTCGGTCAACTCGCGGGCACTGACCAACCCCGTTTCGCCAAACTTCGCCGCGAACTTCTCGGCGATCTCCTGAAGCTTTTCCCGCGAGCGATCGGCCAGGCGGGCGAGGTCTTCGGGCTTTCCCCTTGAAATGTCGAATTCTTTCTGCTGCGCGAGCTCGAGGCCGACGTCACGCAATGCGTCCGCCGCTTTGGAGGCCACCTCCTTCATCCGCGCCAGAGTCCGTTCATGAACGATGCTCTCGCGGATCAGGTCGCGCAATTCGTCGTTGAGAGGCTTGAATTTGAGCGGTCGAACGGCTGGCTTACGAGGCGGCTTGCCGGCCCCGAACGGTGGCGTTTTGTCTTCTGTGGCTGGTTGTTCGTCGGATTCTTCTTCGGCGGGGGGGGGCGACTCGTTGGATTTCGCTTCCGCCTTGGCGGGACCATCCGCATCGGGCTTGTCGGCAGCCTGATCGTCAGCCGGTTTGTCGTCAGCCGGTTTGTCTTCGGGAGCCCCGCAAGGGGATTCCGGCTCGGAATTTTCCGGCGATTCGTCCGTGGGAGTCGCCGGGGGCTCCGGGCGTTTGTCTCCCTCGGGAGCGACCTCGGCGTCGATCGGCAACGATTCGTTGTCGACCGGAGGGGCTGAATCGACATCCTGGAAGCGCCGGTCGATGGTCTTCTTCGCTTCGTAATACTCTTCGATCTCCTTGTCGGTGACCGGGCTGTTTTTCAGGATCTGCTCTTCGACGCCCAGATACGTGAACTGCAGGTAGTGCAATTTGACTTTCGGAGGTTGCCGGAAACCCGGACGGTATTCGCCGTTCGCCGACGTTTCGAACTGCGTCTTGTGTGAACTGAAAAATTTTTCGAGCGAAGCGGCGGGCGGAGGCTCGATGCCGGAGGCGAAATCCTTGATCGGCACGGGCGCAACCTCGATTTTCTGCCGGGTGTGGAGCTGACGATAGTATTTCCAGAACTGCTCGGGGGATTGCGCCGCGACCGGCGACATCAGCCGATAGGCTGTCTGCCATTGCAACTCGTCGCGCAGAATATCGTAGAGCTCGGGCGCCTTGATCTGCATGCTCTCCAGGACGCGGCTGAACTGTGCCTCGCTGAGCTTGCGATTCGTCGCCTGGCGGATGAAATCCGCGATCTGCGCGTTGTCGACGACGACACCCAGCCGTCGCGCCTCATGCAGCATCAACCAGGCGAACTCGACCTCCTGCGGCGATTGGCTGCCAAACTGCTGCGCCAGGCTGGGCATGAACTGCGCGATCTTTTCATACTCGGGGTTGGAGGCCAGCAGCGCCTTGTACATGAAAGCGTTCGCGAGATACCGGCGATGCATCAACTTGCGGAGTCCATCCTGCGTCAGATTGTCGACATTGGTCTCGACGACGACGTCGGCCTGCGCCGAACCACGGCTGCCCGTCATCCGCGTGATAATGCCTCCCACGCCGAAGCTGATCATCGCTACGACCGCCATGGTCGCCAGGAGCACCTTCTGATACTGGCGCAGAATTTTGAACGGAGATTGCATTCGAAAACGACCTTTCAGTGCCCGAAACAGGAGGGCGAATCGGCCCCGCGCCGCGCGTGCCATCCGGTTGCGGGATCAGGACTTTCGCCGACTCCGCACTTGACAGACTGCGGAACGATGAACTATGGATTTCACGGCGAGCCGGTGACGACTGCGTGGATCGCCGATTGTAGCTGTGTTCCCCGGTGAGGCAAGGCCAACAGAATTGGCGGAGCAAACTGCCTGTGGCCAAAAAAAAACTCAAAGGCCTGGTGATCGTCGAATCGCCGGCCAAGGCGCGTAAGATCAACAGCTACCTGGGCAGCGACTACAAAGTCCTGGCCAGTATGGGGCACGTGCGCGATCTGCCGGCCCGCGCCGCTGAGATTCCGCTCGAGGTGAAAAAAGAGCCCTGGGCAACGCTGGGGGTCAACGTCGACGCCGGCTTCGAGCCGCTTTACGTGATCTCGAAGGAAAAGAAAAAGGTCATCAGCGAGCTCAAAGCGGCGCTCAAAGACGCCGCCGAACTGATTCTGGCGACCGACGAAGACCGCGAAGGCGAGAGCATTGGCTGGCACCTCTCCGAGATTCTCAACCCCAAGGTGCCTGTCAAGCGGATGGTGTTCTCGGAAATCACCAAAGATGCCATCCAGGCGGCGATCAGGAACCCGCGCGATCTCGACAAGAGCCTCGTCTCGGCGCAGGAAACGCGGCGGGTGCTCGATCGCCTCTATGGCTACCGCCTGAGCCCCCTGCTCTGGAAGAAAGTCGCCCCCAAGCTGTCGGCCGGACGTGTGCAGTCAGTTGCGGTGCGGTTGATCGTGCAACGCGAGCTCGAACGCCGAGCTTTCCGCACCGGCACGTAT
>JAGVKR010000562.1 GCA_020050375.1 Planctomycetales bacterium | reverse complement strand
GAAATTCTGCTCGACACCGAAGAGCGCATGGAAAAAGCGGCCGATGTCTTCCACACCCAGTTGCAGGGGATCCGCACGGGACGGGCCACGCCGGGGCTGGTGGATTCGATTCGCGTCGACTACTACGGCTCGCAGACGCCGATCAAGCAGATGGCCAGCATCACCGTTCAGGAAGGGAAGCAGATCGTCATTCGCCCCTTCGACGCCACGGCGATCAGTAATATCGTCAAGGCGATTCAGACGAGCGAAGTCGGGCTGACCCCCAACTCCGACGGCCGGCTGATCCGCGTCAACGTTCCGCCCCTTTCGACCGAGCGCCGCCGGCAACTCGCGTCCCGCGTCAAAGAAATGGCGGAGGAAGCGCGGGTGGCGATCCGCAACGTGCGTCGCGACGGAAACAAGCACGCCGACCAGTTGCAGAAAGACAAAGGCTGCACCGAAGACGAGCGCGATTCGCTCAAGGAACAGGTCCAGGAGCTGACCAAGACCTACGAAAGCAAGGTCAACTCGGTCGCCGAGGCGAAAGAGAAAGAGATCATGGAGGACTGATGGGCAAAAAGTGAAGCACGAAAGACAAATGTCTAAAGAAAGCCCAAAAGACAAAAACTCAAAACGAAACCCCTTTTTGGTTTTCGTTTTTTGTATTTCCTTAGACATTTGATTTTCGGGCTTCGTCATCCCTGTCTGCGCTCCGCGCGCTGCTGAAGCCACAGCACAGCCGCTCCCATCGCCGCAAATCCGGGTCCTTCGGCCAGCCGCCACCAGAGCGGAAGAGCGAGCGACAGGTTGATGGCGAACAGCGCCGCGCCGTGCACGATCGACGCCAGCGCCAAAAAACGGATCAGCTTGCAGTAGCGGTCGACGTCGTACGAAAGATAAACGATCAAGGCTCCGTGCAGGGCATAGAGAGCCGATGTCGCGCGGACGAGGTAGGTCGCGATCGGCTCTTGAGGAAACGCTCCCAGCCCCGCGCCGCGATGAGCCGCTTCCAGCCAGCTCGCCGGCGCGATGATCACCACGATCGCACAGAAGTCGAGCCAGCCCAGGCAACGCAGAGCGATGGCGATCAGGCGGCGGGGCTCGGTCACAACGTGGTCCTTAAGGCATTCGCCCCGAAAAAGCCCTCATTCCAGCGAGCGGCAGGGGGGATCGCGCCATTCGCCCGGTGGTCGGCTGTTCAACATTTCGGCCCCCCACTATACTCGGGTTAGGACGAAAAATACGCAAATCGAACGCGATTCGCGACCGACCGGCCTCCCCGTCACGGGAGCCGCTCATCTTCTTTCGGAGAACGCTCGGATGTCGGAAGAGGTCAAGCTGCACAAGAACGAGGCGATGAAAGAGGGAAGCCGCCAGTTGCGCGGCACCATCGCCGACGAGTTGCTCAACAACCTCGATCGCTTCGAAGGCGACAGCGAGCAATTGCTCAAGTTCCACGGCACATATCAGCAGGACAACCGCGACCTCCGGCACGACAAAAACCCCGACGGAACGCCAAAGGGGAAGGAATACATGTTCATGGTCCGCAGCCGAGTCCCCGGCGGCAAAGTGACCGTTGAGCAATTCCTGGCCGAGCTCGATCTGTGCGACAAATTCGGCAACGGCACGCTGCGGATCACGACCCGGCAGGGCTTCCAGTTGCACGGCGTGCTGCGAACCAACCTGAGAGCCACGATCAAGGCGATCAACGACATCAAGCTGACGACGCTCGCCGCCTGCGGCGACGTCGAACGCAACGTGATGTGCTGCCCGGCTCCGCTGAAGACCAACGCCGTGCACGCCGAGATGCAGCAGATGGCCGACGCGCTCGCCGAGCATCTCCGCCCGCGCACGACCGCCTATTGGGAAATCTGGCTCAAGGACGAGAACGGCGAAGACACGAAGGTCTCCGAATACCAGGCGGTCGAAGAGCCGATCTACGGCGCGACATATCTGCCGCGCAAATTCAAAACGGCCATCGCCCTTCCCGAAGACAACTGCATCGACATCTACACCAACGACCTTGGCTTCCTCGCCCACGTCGAGAACGGGAAAATCGTCGGCTACAACGTGCTGGTCGGGGGCGGAATGGGGATGACCCCCAGCGCCAAAAAGACGTTCCCCGCCCTCGCCAAACCGATGGCCTACGTCACCCCCCACCAGGTGCTCGGCGTCGCCGAGGCGATCGTCAAGGTGCAGCGCGACAACGGCAACCGGGTCGATCGCAAGGTCGCGCGGCTCAAATACGTGATTGCCGAATGGGGGATCCCCAGGTTCAAAGCGGAAGTCGAAAAGTATTACGGCCAGGCGCTCCCGGATCCGAAGGCGATCGAAGTCACCGACGTCGACGATCACATCGGCTGGCACGAGCAGGGGGACGGCAAGCTGTTCCTCGGGATCAACGTCGAGAACGGCCGGATCAAGGACGAAGGTTCGCTCCGCATCAAGACCGGGCTGCGGGCCATCCTGACGAAGCACCGCATGAACACCCGGCTCACCGCGCTGCAGGGGGTGATCCTCTGCGACGTCGATCCCAAGCACCGGGCCGACATCGACAGCCTGATGAAGCAGCACGGGATGGCGGGCGCCGAAGATCTCACGCTGGTCCGCCGTTACTCGATCGCGTGCCCGGCCTGGCCCACCTGCGGCTTGTCCATCACCGAAGCGGAACGAGCCCTTCCCGGCATTCTCGACAGCATGGAAGCCGAGCTGGAGAGGCTCGGGCTGATCGGTGAGCGGATTTCGGTCCACATGACCGGCTGTCCCAACGGCTGCGCGCGGCCATACACGCCGGATATCGGCCTGGTCGGCAAGGCGGCCGGCGAGAAATACACGCTCTATCTCGGCGGCAACGCCGAAGGGACGCGCCTTGCCTACATCTACAAAGACATGGTCCAGAAGGACGAAATCGTCCCCGTGCTCGTCCCCGTGTTCGCCCGGTACAAAGCCGACCGCCAGCCCGGCGAATCGTTCGGTGATTTCTGCCACCGGACGGGAAAAGAATCTTTGGAAGCGCTCGCCAGCGCGACGGCCAGCTCGTAGTCCCCACGATGCAACGCAAGGTTCTGTGGATCATGGCCGCCTGCCTGCTGGCTGCGCCCTTCGGGCTGCGACTGTTGATTCGCGCGATTTCGCCGCGGCCGGCCAACCTCGGGGTCACGAACGGCCGGTTGGCCCCCTGTTCAGCCCTGCCGAACTGCGTCTCGACCGAGGCGCTCGACGATCGGCACGCCATCGCGCCGCTCACGTTCGATGGCGACCCCGCCTATGCTTTTGCCCGCCTGAAATCGACGGTGACGGCGCAATCGGGCGCGAAGTCGATCACGACGCAGGACGATTACCTGCACTTCGAGTTCACGACTCCGCTCATGGGCTTCATCGACGACGTCGAGTTTCGCCTCGATGCTGAGGGGCGTGTGATCCATTTCCGCTCGGCCTCGCGGCTCGGCCGCTCGGACCTGGGAACGAACCGCAAACGGATGGAAACGATCCGCCGCGCGTTTGGCGCCAGTGAG
This sequence comes from Planctomycetales bacterium, assembly GCA_020050375.1. GTDB lineage: Bacteria > Planctomycetota > Planctomycetia > Planctomycetales > Planctomycetaceae > SIAF01. The sequence goes on along the minus strand of JAGVKR010000562.1, from coordinate 1,734 downwards.
CCGTCGCGTCATGGTCCCCCGTGCTGAGGGCCGTCAACTATCCCCATTGAATCGGCGGAACGATGTCGATGCCTGGATCAACTCGGCACAGCGTCTTCTGGGTCGTGTGCCTGCTGGTGCTCACACTGCCTTGCTCGCGCACCCTCCCCGGCGCCGAGCCGGACGCAGAACCGGTTTACCGCCATGCCGCCGTGGCTGCCGATCATCCGCTGGCGAGCCAGGCGGGGGTTGAGACTCTGAAGCAGGGGGGGAACGTCGTCGATGCCGCCGTCGCCACGGCGTTCGCCTTGTCGGTCGTGCGACCGGCCAGTTGCGGAATCGGTGGGGGCGGCTTCATGGTCATCTGGGATGCCGCGAAGAGGCAAGCGACAGCGATCGACTATCGCGAGAAAGCGCCCGCAAAGGCGAGGCGCGAGATGTTTTTCGATCCCGACGATCCGAAGAAGGCTCGCGAGAGCCTGAGCCGGTTCGGGCCTCTGGCGGTGGCGGTGCCGGGGCACGTCGCCGGCTTGTGTCACGCCCTTGAGAACTACGGCACACGCGACCTCAAAACGGTGCTGGCACCGGCGCTGCGGCTCTGCCGGGAAGGTTTTGTCGTCGACCCGCATGACGCCGAGGTCCAGCTCGAAGTCCTCGACGATTTTCGCAGGCACCCGGAGCTCGAGAAACGCTTCGCGACACTCTACAAGCTCTATCTCAACGGCGGCAAAGCGTGGGGAGGCGATCAGAGATTTCACTCGCCGCTGGGCCCGGTGCTCGAACGGATCGCCGCTCACGGAGCGAACGGCTTCTATCGCGGCCCGGTGGCCGAAGCGATCGTGGCGGAGGTGCAGCGCGGCGGGGGACTGATCTCGCTCGGCGATCTGGCCGCGATGAAGCCCACCCTCCGCCAGCCGCTCACGGGACGAGTGGGCGATCTCGAACTGCACACGATGCCCCTCCCTTCCAGCGGCGGAGTGGCGCTGCTCGAAACGCTGGAGCTTTTGGCCGCGTGTGACCGTCGCTGGCCGGAGCGCGGCTTGTCGAAGCTTCTCGTCGCAGATCCCGAGCGGTTGCATCTCCTGACGGAAACCTTCAAGCATTCTTTCGCCGATCGAGCGACGTTTCTGGGAGATGCGGATTTTGCCGACGTGCCTGTGAAACGACTCCTCGGCGGCGAGCACATTGCGACACTGGCCGGACGAGTCGACTTGACCAGGACGCAGGCTTCGGAGAGGTACGGGCGCTTCACGCTGGCCGACGACGCCGGCACGTCGCATTTTTCTGTGATCGACAGTGCGGGGAACGCCGTCGCCTGCACCGAAACGATCAACACCGCCTTCGGCAGCTTCGTCGTCGAGCCGCAATTCGGAATCGTCCTCAACAACGAGATGGACGACTTCACCGCTCATCCGGACGTGGTGAATGCGTTCGGCCTCAAGCAAAGCGAGGCGAACACCATCGCGCCCGGCAAGCGTCCCCTGTCGAGCATGACCCCCACCATTCTCGTGCGCGACGGGCGTGCCGCGTTCGCCCTTGGGGCGTCGGGGGGGCCGCGGATCATCACCGCCACGACGCAGGTGTTGCTCAACCTGACGCAGTACGAAATGACGCCTGTCCAGGCGGTCGGGGCGCCGCGGTTGCACCATCAGTGGCTTCCCGATCGGATCGATCTGGAGCGCGGTTTCGATCCGGACGTCGCGAAGCGGCTCGAAGCGCTCGGGCACAAGGTGCGGTGGATCGACGAGAGCGCTG
>JAGVKR010000316.1 GCA_020050375.1 Planctomycetales bacterium | reverse complement strand
GTTTTCAGTCGTTGACGTGACGAGAACCAGTAATAACCCGTTCCCAGTCCATAGAAGACTGCGGTCGCCGGCAAGACTTTCAAATCGCTGCTGGTGTACACGAAGGCCGCAAAAATCGAAAGGACAACGACGGTGAAGGGGAGCACGCGTGCGAGCGGCGCGCGGTAGCGATGGAACAGGTCGGGTTCGCGCTTCCGCAGGACCAGCAAGCACACGACCGCGAGGATGTACCAGACCAGGGCCGTCAGCGTGGAGACGAGCAACGCCACCTGGATCGCTTTATCCAGCCACAGATTGGCAACCACGAACACCGCCGTGATCAGGCTGCACGCCGCCAGAGCCGCGACGGGCGTCCGTCGTTTCGCGCTCACCGTGCCGAGCACGGTCGGCAGATAGCCCGATCGTCCCAGGGCAAAGGCCTGACGACTCGTGCCATAGACCATCCCGTGATAGCTGGCGACCATCCCGAAGAGCGCGATCAAGCCGAAACCGTACACGACCACCGGGAAACGACCGACGGGGATGTCGCGGATCACTTTGGCCAGCGGATAACTGACGTCGTGACCCTCCGGGGTGACGGCCAGAAGCTGCGAATCGTCGACGGCGCCGCAGGCGAACAGCCATGTCAGCACGACCAGCGCGATCAACGTCAACTGGGCCCAGACGAGCCCGCGGGGAATCGACCGATGCGGCTCGTGCGCCTCTTCTGCGGCCAAGGCCACCGTCTCGATGATCACCAGCCACCACAGGCAGTAAGGGATCGCGTCGAGGACTGCTTTCCATCCCTTTTCTGCCGGCAGAACGGGGTTCGTCCAGATCCGATCCCACGAGAAGTTGGTTGCGGCCAGGCACCAGAACAGAACAAGCCCGAAGATGGCGCCGTACGTCATCACAACCATCGCCAGCGACTGTTCCTTCACCCCCCAGACGTGCAGCACGAAAAACAGGGCCACTGTCGCCAGTGCCGCCCAGACCTGCACCGTCGCGCTCGGCGCGTCCGGGTTGATCAGAAACGCGATGTACCCGCCGGTCGCCAGCGCTGTCGCAATCGTCGCGAACTGGCATTCGAGGAACATTGACCAACCCATCACGAATCCCAGGAGCGGACCCGACGCCCGACAGCCGTAATCCAGCGGCCCCCCGGCGAAGGGCATCGCAACCGACAACTCGGTCAAGGCCAGCACCCAGGTGAGGTACAAGAGGCACACGATCAGCGACGCGATCAGCACCGCCACCGGTCCGTTGTGGTCCTTGAGCGCAAAGTTCCAGCCGAAATATTCCCCGGTGATGACGACCCCCACCCCCAGCGCCCAGATGTCGAGGACGCGGAGCGGCTTCTTGAGCGTCCCCGCGGCGGCTTCCGGCAGGGCGATTCCGCCTTTCGCCGCCGAATCATCTTCGTTCATGGGTTGCTCTCGAAGAGAACTCTGTAGGGGAAGCCCTCAGTGGCGTTTTGCGAGTCAAAGTGGGCGCTGCCGTTGAGATGGAACGTCCCGAGACGTTCGCGGATTGGCACTGAGGCCGATCCCAGAACGCATCGCGCGTTTCGATTCGGGCTCGTATTCTGACAACGGCCCGCGATCAATGCGAGACCGATGCGGCCGCTTTCTCTCCCACCAGATTGTCGGTGTAGAAGCGGTTGATCCCGAACGGTTCCAGTTTTTTCGGCGTCTTGCCCGTGGCGATGAGCTCGGCCATCAGGGAACCCGAGGCGGGACCGGCCTTGAAGCCGTAGGTTCCCCACCCGACCGTCATGAAGAACCCCTTCACGTCGGGCGTCTCTCCCATGATCGGAGAATAATCCGGAGTCATGTCGCACAGCCCAGCCCATTGCCGGAGGACCTTGACGCTTGCCAGGAACGGAAACAATTCCAGGAGGTGCGTCGCCGCCCCTTCCAGAAAGTGCAGCGTCCCGCGCAGCGTGTAGCTGGCATAGTCGTCGACCTCGGCCCCCAGCACCAGTTCGCCGCGGTCGGTCTGCGAGACATAAACGTGCAGCGTCGACGAGACGATGACCGAGTTGAGGAACGGCTTCAGCGGTTCGGTCACGCAGGCCTGCAGAGGATGTGTCTCGATGGGAATCTCCAAACCCGCCATTTTGCTGATGATCCCGGCATAGCCGGCGGTCGCGTTGAGGACCGTTCCGGTCCGGATTCGTCCGCGGTTGGTCATCACTCCTTCAACCTTGCCATCGCGAACTTCGATGCCGGTGACTTCGGTTTTCTGATGAATCTGCCCCCCCCCGCGATCGACGCCGCGCGCGTACGCCCAGACGACGGCGTCGTGGCGGATGATGCCGCCCGGCGGATGGTAGAGCGCCGCCATGATCGGGAACCGGCAATGCCCGAAGACGTTGAGATCGGGCACGATCGCCTGGATCTCCTGCGGAAAGATCACCCGCGAGTTGATCCCCATCAACTGGTTTGTGTTGGCCCGCTCGGTCAGCCCCGTCACTCCCCGCTCGTTGTGCGCCAGCGTCAGGTGCCCGTGTTGCGAGAACATCACGTTGAAATCGAGATCGATCGCGAGCTGCTCGTAAAGCTTGACCGACAGATCGTAGAAGGCGATCCCTTCCGGCGTCCGATAGTTCGAGCGGACAATCGCCGTGTTTCGACCCGATCCGCCGAAGCCGATGTATTTCGCTTCGAGAACAGCGATATTGCGGACCCCCAGCTTCGTGAGGTAGTACGCCGTCGCCAGC
>JAGVKR010000732.1 GCA_020050375.1 Planctomycetales bacterium | reverse complement strand
AGTGATTGGCGTTCGCAACCAGGGAAAAACACTCGCGACTTCTCTCGCAGTCTTCCCCGATGTCGATGTCGCCGCGCTGTGCGATGTCGATGAAAGCCTGCTCCCCATCGCAGGTCGAGTCGTGGAAGCCGCTCAAGGGAAGCTGCCTCGCTTCGAACGCGATTTCCGCCGGCTGCTCGATGACCCGCAACTCGATGCCGTCGTCATCGCCACCCCCGACCACTGGCATGCCGCGATGACGATCAACGCCTGTCGGGCCGGCAAAGACGTGTACGTCGAGAAGCCGGTCTCGCATGCACTGCACGAAGGGCCGGTGATGCTGGCGGCGGCGCGGGAATCGGGGCGGATCGTGCAGGCCGGGCTGCAACAGCGGAGCGGCAGCCACTTTCAATCGGCGGTCGAGTACGTCCGCAGTGGAAAACTGGGAGCCGTCCCCCTGGCCAAGGCGTGGACCGTTCACCAGCGCAAGTCGATCGGCCGGCGAAAAGACGCCTCAGTCCCCGCCGGCGTCGACTACGACCTCTGGCTCGGGCCCGCCGCAGAGCGCGCGTTCAATCCCAACCGGTTCCACTACAACTGGCACTGGTTCTGGGAATACGGGACCGGAGAGCTCGGCAACTGGGGCGTGCATCTGCTCGACGTGGCCCGCTGGGGTTTGCAGGTCGATTATCCCACGCAGGTCGCGGCCACCGGGGGCAAGTATTACTTTCAGGACGACCAGCAGACCCCCGATACGCTCCACGTCAGCTACGCCTATCCCGGAGCGACCATCACCTGGGAGCATCGGCTCTGGAGCTCACACGGGCAGGAAGGGCGAAGCGCGGCCGTGGCGTTCTACGGCGACAAAGGGACGCTGATCGTCGATCGCGGCGGCTGGAAGGTCTACGGACAGAGCGAATCGCTGTCGGCCCAGCCCGGCGACCTGCTCGCCCCCCATCTGCGAAACTTTGTCGACAGCGTCAAATCCCGCCGACCGCCGGTTTGCGATCTCGAATCCGGGCTCGTGAGCAGCACGCTCTGTCATCTGGGCAACATCGCTTACCGCGTCGGCCGCAGTGTGGCGATGGATCCGGCGACCGGCGACATCCTCCGCGACCCGGCAGCCCAGTCGCTCGCCGGCGGACGCGAGTGCCGAGCGCCATGGTCGCTGGGGTAGAGGGCGCCGGCGAATCAAAGAGCTGGCCACGCCAATACACACCATGACAACCCGAAGCGGGAGCGGGGGAATGCGTCCAAGCGCATGGAGGTGCGGCAAAGTGCGTCAAGCGAGGTGGAAGTCGCTCCCGCACTCCGGGCGCAAGACACACTCTGCCAACGACGACTTGCAGGTGCCGCGGGTGCCGGGGTCAAAGCGGCAAACCATAGGCCGTGTGAATTGCAAACCGTGGAATCGATCAGGAGCGGCGATCGGCTCGCACGATCCGCGAGCGTGGCCCCGTGGGCAGCGACGGGGCCACGCTCGCGACTTTGTTCCGACGGTGCCTTCGTTTCCACGAAGCAGTTACACGCTGCCACCCGTGATCTCCAGTCGCCGCTTTGACCCCGGCACCCGGGGTCACTTCATCAAACCTGACCAAGCCATGCCGTGCGCTCCCTCACTGCCGCATCGGGTTGGCATGTTGACAGCCAGTCGTTTGCGATCGATCGTGACCATGTCCGCCGTCGCCATCGCTCTCTATTCTGTTGCCGCGATGCTGAGCCAGGCGGCGGAACCCGAGGCCGTCTCGCCATTGACCGGCCATGCCTTCGCTCAGGCGCTTGAGCAACCGTTCGCCGCAACGTGGGAGAATGTCGATCTGCGGCGGATCACCCGCCGGATCACGGCAACGCGCGGCACAACGCTGCTCGTCGACCGCCGGCTTGATCCGTCGCGACAGCATTCACTCACCGCGAATGGAGAGCCGCTGGGAACCTTTCTTGAACAGCTTGCCGAAAAAGGGGGGGGCAGCCTGAGCGTCACGTCGAGTGTGGCCTACCTTGGCCCCACCGAAGCGGCCCTGAAATTGCGAACGCTCATCTTCATGCGACAGAACGAGCTGTCGGTCGACGAAAAGGGAATCCCGCGAGCACGCCGCGCCGAGCTTTCACAGTCGTCGACTTTCGCGTGGGACGATCTGTCGCAACCGGCCGAAATCGTTCGGCATCTGGCCGAGCAGCGCCATCTCGAAATGGAAGGCGCCGAACGAATCCCGTACGACCTCTGGGCCGGCGCGACGGTTCCCCACGCCACGCTTGCCGAGGCCCTGTCGTTGGTGCTGATCCAATTCGACCTGACGTTCGAGTGGCTCGGTCGCGGAGAGCGCATTCGCATCGTGCCGGCGCCGGAAAAGGTGACTTTCGAGCGCGGCCATCTGCCGGGCAAAGGCCAGACCCCCGCCGCCGCGGTTGCCCAATGGCGAGAGCAAATCCCGCAGCTCGAAGCCCGCATCGCCGGCGCCGAAGTGGTCGTTCGTGGAACGTTCGAACAGCACGAGGCGCTCGATCGCCTGCGGCACGGCTCCGTCAATGCCCATGCGAAGAAGCCGCCACGCCTCGAGCCGCTGAAGCAGAAGCGCTACAATCTCCGCATCAAGGACAAACCCGTTCGCGTCTTGCTGGAAGCGCTCTCGGAGCCGGCCAACGGCCAATTGACGTTCGACTACGACGCCAACGCCCTCAAACAGGCCGGAATCGACCTCGAACAGCGTGTCACGTTCGAAGTGAAGAACGCAACGATCGAACAGCTTCTCAAGGCCGCGCTCGATCCCCTGAAGGTGGCCTTCGAGCTCGACGACCGAACCGTGCGGCTCAAGCCGGCGAAGGAATAGCCGGAATTGATTCTGATCGCGCGGCAGCGACCAAATTGAGAAGGAGAGTTTGGGAGCGGGAGAGACGGAGCGAATTGGCTTAAACCGTCACGTGGTGGTTGGCGCCGGGTGCGGGAATAGATCGCTGACGCGACAGCGAAAGCCGGGTAAAACCGGATCTCCGGTCAGCTCGTCATTCTCTCGCAAGCCGATAATCGAACCATCGGCTCGGTAAACCAACACGGTCCTCGCGTCGGGATTGATGATCCAAACGAGCGGCGTCCCTGCTTCCAGGTATTCCTCGGCTTTGCGACCCACCTCATAGGCGGAATCGCCCGGCGAGACGACTTCGGCGGCGAGGTCCGGCGGAATCCTGATGAATCCCTTGGGGGGCAGGTCGTTTGGCAGACGGCCCCCGCTCACGAACGAAACGTCAGGGCGTCGAATGCGGTTCGGGTCGTCTGCAAAACACTGATAGCCACAATCGGGACCGAACAGGAGTCCCTTGCCATGCAATTGACAGTACGCTCCGATCAGCATGACCAGCCGGATGCTGATGTGGCTCGATTCGGCCCCCATGCTGATCTCCAGCAGTTCCCCGTCAACCAGTTCGAAGCGGTCGGCCCCCGGCAGACTGAGCAATTCGTCCGGCGTCAAACGAACTTTTGTATCGACGGTCGCCACGGCTGGATCCCCTGCGATGAGCTCCCTGAATATCTATGATAGCGGGTGTCGAGCCGGGTGTCAGCCTGACCCTGATGGTGGTCGGCCTTCACGGAGCGTTCTCAGGGCCAAAGAATTACTCGTTCGTCTTGGAGCCCTGCCGTCAACGAATCGGGATAGGGGGCGCCGTGCGGGTCCCCCTATCCCATCTGCTTCGGCGTCGATCGAGTTCAAACCGTAGCGACACGTTCGCGGCTGGAGCGGACCTTTGCACGGTAGCCCACCAGCAGAGCGAGGCCGGTCAGCCAGATCGTCAGTGCGGCAGGCTCGGGGGCGGGTGTCACCGTCGTCGTGATGTCT
>JAGVKR010000491.1 GCA_020050375.1 Planctomycetales bacterium | reverse complement strand
GCCAGGGCCGCCAGCACGAGCGCCGCGGAGGCCCGCAGATCGGAGGCCATGACGCTCGCTCCGCTGAGCGCGGGGACTCCACTGAGGATCGCGCTGGGACCTTCGCGTCGGATGCGCGCTCCCATCCGCGCCAATTCGGCGGCGTGCATGAATCGATCCGGAAAGACTCTGTCGGTAATGATGCTGATCCCCGGAACGATCGTCAGCAAAGCCATCAATTGCGCCTGCACGTCGGTGGGGAGGCCCGGGTAAGGGAGCATGATCCCGTCTGTGGCGCGCAGCTCGTCGCGAACCGACACGCGGGCCATCCGGCCGACAACTTCGATCGTGACCCCGATCTCCCGCAGCTTTTCGACAACGGCGGTCAGATGCTCGATGCAAACGTTTTCGAGCACGACGTCGCCGAGCGTGATCGCGGTTGCAATCATCAACGTCGCGGCTTCGATTCGGTCGGGGATGATCGTGTGTTCGCCGCCGGTGAGCGATTCGACGCCTTCGATTTGCAGGAAAGGTGTTCCCAGGCCGCTGATTCGCGCCCCCATCGCGTTCAAATAGTTTCCCAGGTCGACCACTTCCGGCTCGCACGCGGCGGCTTCGATAGTCGTCATCCCCTCCGCCAGAGTGGCGGCTGCCATGACGTTGCAGGTTCCCGTCACTGTGCTGCCGAATGGCCCCCCGAGATAAATCCGCGCCCCGCGCAACCTCTGAGCCCGGGCGAAGACATATCCCCGTTCGACGCGCAGCTCAGCCCCCAGCGCTGCCAGCCCTTTGAGGTGCAGGTCGATCGGACGGTCGCCGATGTTGCATCCACCGGGGAGCGAGACGCAGGCCCGCCCGCGCCGCGCCAAGAGCGGCCCCAGAACGCACACGCCGGCTCGCATCTTCCGGACCAGCTCGTACTCGGCCACGCACGGATTTTCGTCAACGACTTCGAGCCGAAGCGGCGCCGGCTCGGCGAGAAGGCCGTGTTCCTCTCCGTTTCGCTCCGATTCGCACATGCCGAATGGAAAGGGAACCGCGAGCTCATCGCCATTGTCAGCACGGTCGTCGCGCACGGCGTCAGAGCACTCGGTTGCGGGTGGTGCCGTCTCGTCTCCCGGCATCTCAATCGGCGTTTCGCGCCGAACTTGCATTCCCAGCGAAGTCAGCAGATGTCCCAGCGTGGTGACGTCGACAAGATCAGGGACGCCATGCAGGACCGTCGGCCCATCGGCCAGCAGGGCGGCAGCCATAATCGGAAGCGCCGCGTTTTTGGCTCCGCTGACTCGGACACGGCCGCTCAGCCGCCGCCCGCCATGCACAACGAACATGTCCATCCTGGACCCTCCGGGAACCGCGAAATCCATTTCGGTGCCGAATCATCGCCGAAAACGCCGGTTCACTGCAATGCCGGTTTTTGGGCAAGCAACGACATTGCAACCCATTGTTGCAATGAATGTTGCGCGGCGTTCCGCTTGGGTTGGCGCATACATTCGCTACGTCGACGGCCCGGCGTGCTTGAGCTTCCACCCCGGCTCGGTGAGCGGGGGCTCGGTCGGTGGTTCGACGAGGGAAGCATACAATTCAGGACGCCGGGCGCGGAGATAGCGGCGGCCACTGGAATGTGCGATCTTCTCGGCCGTGCAGAGCCCCACGACGACGTCGTCGCCTGCCACGCGGCATTCGGCCAGCACTTCGCCAAACGGATCGAGGATCATCGAGTTGCCGGGCCGAACTTCGTCGCCATCGAGACCGACGGCATTCGTGAAAACGGCATAGACTCCGTTTTCCCACGCTCGGGCCGGCAGCCAGCGCATGAGCCAGCCGCGCCCCTTGGGTCCGTCGAGCTCGATTCTCAACGGAACGGGATCGCGCTCGCGGTTTTCCCACAACCGACGATCGACCGTGCCGCGACCCGGCATCGTCGAGGGGAGGCACCCCGTCACATGCGGCATGAAGATGACTTCAGCTCCGCGGAGTGTCGTGATCCGCACATTCTCGGGGAGATTGTTGTCGTAACAGATGAGCATGCCGCAACGGCAACCCAACAGGTCGAAGACCGTAAATTCATTTCCCGGCGTCAGATGGGGACTGACAAACGTGTGCAGCTTGCGGTGCCGTGCCACCAGCCCGTCCCCCGTCACACAGACGTAGGTGTTGTGCAGTCGATCGCCGTCGCGCTCGAACAGCCCCGCCAGCACGGGGACGCGATACTCGGCGGAGATGCGGATCAGCTCGCGCGTCGAGGGGCCATCCGGTACGGGCTCTGCCAGTTCAGTCAGCGCTTCGCGACTGAACGGCTGCACGAATGAGTACGCGGATATGCAGCACTCATGAAAGCTGACGACCTCCGCCCCGAGCTCAACCGCCCGTCGCGTGAGCTCACGAATCCGCGACAGGTTGTAGGGCTTGTCGCCGTCGCGATACTCGAATTGAGCGGCGGCGATGCGGAGATCGCGCATGGGGGAGGGCGAAGTGGGCCAGCGCGGCGATGGTCAATAACTCAACGATCTCGTCAATGTGACGAGCGATTCGCAATGCGGTCGCGCCGCGTCAGCCCCAGAATCGATCGCCGTGCCAGTTCGGCTGGGGTTTGGTTTCGACCTCGATATCGCCGTTCACTCGCGTCTGACACGCCAGACGCAAATCTTTTTCGTGGCCCAGGCGAGCGAAAAACGTGATCGGCCCGAGAATGAGCCGAAGTTTCTCGAGAAGGCCCTGATGATTGACGTTGTCCGCTCCCTTGGTGATCTGCACGCGGCAACTGGCGCATTGGCCAAACCCCATGCAGTTGACGTATTTGTGGACCCCGGGATAGAGGTCGATCCCCTGGTTCAACGCCGCCTTGCGGAGGTTGGTCCCCGGTTCGACTTCGATCTCTTTTTTCTCGTTGACAAACTTGATCTTGGGCATAAGACGCTGCGGACCTCTTCGATGTTCGCGCCGATCGCCGATGGTTGAAAATAAACGATTTGCGGATGATAAACGCTGTGTTCCCGGAATTCCAGCGCTCCGGCCCCTTGCCGTTCGGCGGGCGATGCGTTTGAATTGCGATCGTCGATTCTGTTCTTCGAGCGCCGGGTCACACGGCACTCGGCTGCGCCTCGCGGCTAAACGGTTTTTGCTGAATCCTGAATCCCGATACCTGAATCCTCTCCCATGAACATTCGTCTCGACGCGACCCCCTGGACTGCGGTCACTGCGGACTGGCTGATTGTCGGCCTGCCGGAATCGTTCGAGTTGGCCGGCCCGCTGGCCGCTCTCGACGAGGCGCTCGGAGGCCAGATCGCCCGCCTGCGCGAGGCGCAGGATTTCACCGGAAAACTGGCGGAAACCGTCACGATTCCCGCGCCGGCGGGGATCGGCGCCAAGCGCCTGCTACTGGTTGGATTGGGCGCCACCGCCAAGCTCGGCCAGGCGAATCTGTTCAAGGCGACGGCCACCGCCGCGCGCACTGTGTCGACGAAGAAGACCGAGCGGATTGCCATCGTTGTCCCCACCACAAGCTCCGATTCACTCAGTTTGCCTCGCCGCGTGGAGATTCTCGCAGGGGCGCTCAACGTCGGGTGCGTCGGGCAGGATTTGTACCGGGCGGAGAAGAAGCGGTTTCCCTTCGCGCACGTTGATCTGCTGGTCGATCCGGGATTTGACGCCGCCGCTCTGACGGCTGCGGCTGACGCCGGCACAATCGTCGGCGAGGCGATCAATCTGGCTCGTGAGCTGGTCAACCTGCCGGCGAAGGTGATTTTTCCCGCCAGCTTCGCCGACCGCGCCGCTCAACTCGCGCAGCAGTATCAAATCTCCTGCGAGATTCTCGATCGGGGGGCGCTCGAGCGGGAAAAGATGGGATCGTTGTTGGCCGTTTCGGCGGGGAGCGATCAGCCGCCGCGGCTGGTGTTTCTCGAATACAACAACGCCCCGGCCGGCGCGCCGGTCCTGGCGCTCGTCGGCAAGGGAGT
>JAGVKR010000681.1 GCA_020050375.1 Planctomycetales bacterium | reverse complement strand
TAGCACCAGAGGCGCCTGCAGCCTCGGAAACGTTCGGGTCAGCCACCGCGAGGGACTGGCCCACCCCGCTCCCCAGCCCATCAGCTCGAGGCTCACCGTGACCGCCAGCAGCAACAGCAGCAGCGCTAGGGGACCGAGCGCGTAGAAATAATTGACGCCGAAATCGGCCGCGTGGATGAGCCAGACGGTCAACTTGGGAAGCTCCATATCGAAGCCGTCGAAGATGGCTTTGAACTTGGGGATGATCCAGTACATGACGAAACTGACAATCGTGAGCATGACGAACGCCAGCCCGCACAAATAGAGCAGACCCGAGCCGCTGGGCGGGCGCACGGCTTCGCTGCGACGGGAGAACTGCATCGCCGCGTCTCGAAGAGCCGGTCCCATCTGCCCGCTTTCCGCCCCGACGCGGATCAAGAGCAGCGTATCGGCCGGCAGGATCCCTTGAACCGAGTCCAGCGCATCGGGAATCGACACGCCGGCGTTGAGCAGATCGGCCAGCCCCCGCACCTTCCAGCGCCAGCGGCCGCCTGCTTCGTCGGCGAGTGCTTCGAGAAAGGGAACGAGCGCCACGTGCTTGTCGACGGCGACGGCCAAAGTCCAAAGGAGCGTCGCCTGCCGCGCCGCCCGAGCGCGAAACAGCAGCACCTGCCAGACCGGACCGGTGATCCACTCAAAAAAGGCTTGCATCGATTGTCAGGAAAGCATGTTCAACAAACTGATCAGCGGCATGAACAGGGCCACAACCAGGAATGCCATTAAAACACCGAGGAAGAGCATCAATAGCGGCGGAAGGAGGGAGACCACGACGGCGACTGCGGCCCGCACGCGCCCCGCGTACATATCTCCCAGCGACTGCAGCACCTCGGGCAACCCGCCGGGGCGGCTGGCCCAGGTGAGGGCCTGCACGAAGCTCGTCGGGAAACGATCGAGTTTGCGGGCAGCCGATTCGAGCGATTCGCCCGCCGTCACGCTGGCCAACATCCGCCGGCAGTCGTGCTGGATCTCTGCGTCGCCCGAGGCATCCCCCGCCAGGGTCAGGGCCTCGTCGAGCGGCACGCGATTTTCGATCAGGAGCGAAAGGAGTTGCGAGAACCGGGCCAGCGCGGTCCAGCGCAGAAACGGGCCGAATAACGGAATCCGGCAAATGAGCCGCCGCCAAAGGACCCTGCCCAGAGCAAGTCTCAGCAAAATCGCGACGGCGACGATCGACGCCAGTCCCCCCAAAACCACGATCGCTCCATAATGGACGATGAAATCAGACAACGTGACGAGCCACGTCGTGACCGTTGGCAAATTCAGATCGAAGCCGGCGAAGATCGAAGCGAACTGCGGCACGACCCAAACGATCACCCCGCACCCCACCAGACTGAACACCAACAACATCAACAGTGGATAGAACAGGCCACGGCGCATCGACTGCCGGAGATCGACGGCGCTCTCGACGTTGACGACATAATGCTCAAGGATCTGTCCGGTGTTTCCCGAGCGGGCGCCGGCCCGCACCAGCGCCTTGAGCTCGGCCGGAGCGCCACGACTGGCGAGGACCTTTTCGAGGTCGTTGCCAGCGGCCAGATCGCCGGCGATTCCAAGGAGCGTCTTGCGAATTCGCCGCGACGAGCACTCGGCGGCAATCGCCGCCAGCCCCGATTCGAGCGGCAATTGCGCCTCGATGATCTCGGCAATGTGTCCGCTGACCTCCCTGACGTCGGCCCGGTGCAGGCTTTCGCCAGGCTCGGGCAGCGGGCCAGGGTTGGCCAGCTCTACACTGACGATTTTCGACACTTCGCCCGCGAGCGCCGCAAGCAACGCATCCGGATCGGCGGCGTCGCGCTCGCCGGTCACCGGGCGGCCGGCATAATCAGATCCGATATAGCGGTAACGTGGCATTCGATGGCGTGGCTAATGATCGAGGACGAGGTCTTTCCACAAGGTCCCCATCGGACCGAACAGGGCGAGCGCATAAAGCGCCGTAACTCCGCCCCCGATCACGACGGCGGCAAGCATGGGAAACGTCAGCTTGAACCAACTCGTCAGGTTAACGGCCCGACGGCGATAAAAGCCCGCGGCATGTCTGAGCAAGCGCACCGGGCTCGCGCCCCGAGCCGCCTGCCTGAGCACCCAGTCAAGAAACGGTGGAAACTCGTTCGCCAGAATTGGGGCCTGATCCCCGCGCGCCACCGCCTCAGACATGCTGTATGCCGCCTGTTTCAGGCGCCGGTCGCCGGTGGCGTCCGCCGACAGACGCAAACCTTCCGCCAGGGGGACCTGATGCTCGATGAGCAACGCCAGCAACTCGGCAAAGTTGGCGTACTGAAAGTAACGCCCGATCCGTCCCACACCGGGAATCCAGCTCAACGGGCGGGACGTCCCCGTGAAGCTCAGGATGTGCGCCCCGCCGGTCGACCACCACCAGACGATGAGCCCGATCACGACAGCCGGCGGTCCCCACCACCATGTCGCCATATGGTCGGAGACCCAGGCCAGCCAGCGGAGCGCGCCGTGCAGCGGGAAGTGGAACGTCTCGTACGTCTCGCGGAACCGCTCGATCAGATCGACCGTGAAAACCAGAAACAAGCCATACGCCAGCGCGACGACGATCAGCGGATAGACGAGGGCCGAGCTGATCTGACGCCTGAGCTCGATCAGCTCACGGGCAAAGTTCGACATGGCCTCGAGCGCGGCCGACAGTCGCCCGACCCGCAGCCCCGCCTCGACGACCGTCCGGTAAACCGCGGGAATGCGATCCTCCTCGGCTTTTAACGCGTCGGAGAGGGAAACTCCGGTATGCATTCGCCCGGCGAGCGCCGTGCTGATTTCACCCATCGCGCCGCCAGACAAGGCCCCCATTTCGCGGAGCCCCAATTCGAGTGGCACGCCCGCGCGGACGAGCGCGGCGATCTCGTCGTTCAGGGCGACGAGCTGTTCGAGCGATACAGTCCTGGCGGAACTCTCGGACATCACGCAGAGGCTAACTCAATAGGGAGCATTTGGCCGCGAGACATCGCTGAAAGCGTGTGAAAGGCTGTACTGAATAGACGGTCGTATACAACCTGTTGGCTTTAGCCGACACGATACAACAGTTCGTGTGGACTGAAGTCCACACTACAAACGTTCACACGCTCTG
>JAGVKR010000195.1 GCA_020050375.1 Planctomycetales bacterium | reverse complement strand
CGGTGGGGGGCGGTTCGAGGTGGGCGGAGCCCGCCCTACGCTGGATCGCCGAGCGATTGAAGAGCCACTGGCTGACGCGGTCGACGAACGTCGCGTGACGCAGCGCGGTGATCGGCCGGTCGAACCACAGATGGACGCTCGAAATCGGCGCCGTTTCGAGCCGGTCGAGGTCCGCGAAGAGAGCAAGCTCGCGCCACGCCTCCGGCAACAAGTCACGCACGGCAAACTGCGGCACCGCCAGCACTACCTGCTCGGCCTCAACGATCTCCCCCGACCGCAACTCAACCCCCATCAAATGTCTATCTTCTATCCTCGATCCTCGATCCTCGATCCCCCTCACTCCCGCCTGCAACCGGCACGTCACTCCCCGCGCTGCCAGCCCACGTTTGACGATCGTCTCATACAGTTCGTCGAGCGGAACGACAGGGAGCCACACTTCCCAGCCGTGGCGATTTCGGAGGAAGCTGTCGACGAACACTTTTCGCGCGTGGCCGACATCGATGCGATCGAGTGTTTCGCTGAGCGCACTCACGAGCACGACGTGCCAGAAGCGTTCGATGACGGCCTGCGGCTGACGTTGGCGCTGGAGCCAGTGCAGAAACGTCTCGTCGCCGCATGTGGCCGGGTCGGTCTTCGCCAGCGCCTGGAGGCCCAGCGCCAACCGAAACTTTTCGGGCCAGGTTAAAAACCGCAACTGCGCGAAGGCGGGAAACAGGTGCAGCGGGGCGGGAAGGGGGGACGCCGCGAGGTCGCTGGGGACGCCGTCCGGCCCGACAAACGTCAGTCGCTCTTCGCGCCGAAAGGACTGCTCGATCCCGACGCTCCGGCAAAAGTGCAAAAAGTTCGTGCAGCAGCCGAGCGCGACGTGCTGGCAGTTGTCGATCGGCTCACCGGTCGTGTGATCGACGAATGAGCTGGCCCGCCCCCCCCAACGGGGGCGCGATTCGAGAAGCGTGACGGCCAGCCCATGCGGGGCGAGGGCGGCCGCCGTCGCCAGCCCGGCCAGCCCACCACCGACGATCACCACACGCTCGTTCATGCCAACAGGCCCGCGTTGAAGGGAACGAGGTGGGAGAGAGCGCGAGGCGAACAAAACCGAAAGCGGGTGAAGGGGATCGAACCCTCGACATCAGGCTTGGGAAGCCAGTGCTCTACCACTGAGCTACACCCGCAGGAGCCGATTCATCCTGTTTATCAACGGCCCGCCCGCGTTTCAAGCGTTGAATGCCATTTCGCCCGGACTAAAAGTCCGGGCTACGGCCGACGGCCGATCCGCTACTCTGCCTCCACCGTCTTTGTGCAGTCGATGAACAGCCACGACAGTGCCGAGAGGACGTAGACGACGCCGATGCCGACGAAGAGGGCGGTCCAGCCTGTTGTCTGCGAATCGCGCGGAATGAGGGAAGTGATACGGAAGATTGCGAGAGTGCCGACAGGGACGACACTATACCGTGGATCGCCGGCGGGGTCTGCTCAATGCGCGACCTGTGAAGCTCGAAAGACAAATGTCGAAGGAAAGACAAAATGCAAAACGTGGAAAAGGAATTCGTCCCCTTCGGATTTCGAGATTTGGGTTTGGGGCTTCTTTAGACATTCGGATTTCGACAGTCGTCATTGCGCGCGCTGGGGGCTCCCGTTGGTCGCCCGCCACACCGTACGCGACCGAGCCATTTGCCGCGCGGGGTTTGTGAAGGCTATAGTCGACGTATGCCGCGGACGATCGCCACATTCGGTACGAAGCTTCCCCAATGGGTGCACGGGGTTGTGGGGGCGGCGGCGGATTTCGCGTATCCGCCAGTCTGCCGAATGTGCGATTGCGAGTTGCCCGAATCGATGGGCGTGCGAATGCCGCCGGTGTTCTGCCCGACGTGCGAAGGGGAGTTGTCCGCCAGTCACGGCCCGGCATGCGTGCACTGCGGCGCATCGATCGGGCCGGGGCTCGATCCGCAGCTTCCGTGCGCTTTTTGCCACGACGAAGGGTATGCCTTCGAGCGGGCGGTCCGGTTGGGGGTCTACGATGGCCTGCTGCGATCGGCGTGCCTCGAGATCAAACAGCGAGGGTCCGAACCGCTCGCCGCGGCGCTGGCCGAGCTGACCTGGCAGGTGGAGGGGTGCGCGCTGGAGGCCGCCGGGATCGACGTCGTGGTCCCTGTTCCGCAGCATTGGGTGCAGCGTTTCACGGGTCGCCATCATGCCGCCGAGACGCTGGCGCAGGTCTGGGCGAGGCGATTGCAAGTTCCCGTGGCGCCCCATATACTTCGCAAAACCCGCTGGACAAAGCCTCAGGCCCGCCTGACGCCGTCGGAGCGCCGGGTGAATTTGCGACAGGCTTTCGCCACCGTCGGAACAGATCCGCTGGCGGGCGCAACGGTGCTGTTGGCTGATGACGTGATGACCACGGGAACGACGGCGCACGAAGCGTCGCGTCGACTCAAGCAGGCGGGCGCCAAGCGGGTGGTGGTGGCGGTCGTTGCGCGAGGACTGGGGAGACGTTAGCGATCGGGCGTGCCCTTCCGCCTGAAGATCTTCTCCCGACGATTCGACGGCTGAAATAAATCAATCCTCCTGTGCG
>JAGVKR010000204.1 GCA_020050375.1 Planctomycetales bacterium | reverse complement strand
GGGAGACCTCGAAGGGGACACGCTTCGCCGCGAGATTCGGCTGGTCGTCGAGCACCTGTGCGACACCGAGAATCCGCTGCTCAACCGCTCGGAACGCGAGCGGCTGATCGAAGAGGTGCTCGATGAAACGTTCGGGTTCGGGCCGCTCGAGATCCTGCTGAAGGATCCGACGATCAGCGATATCATGATCAACGGCCCCAAGAAGGTCTTCGTCGAAAAACGGGGGCGGATCGTCAAGTCGGACGTCGTCTTCCGCGATAACCAGCACCTCTTGCAGATCATCGATCGGATCGTGTCGAAGATGGGGCGGCGCATCGACGAGACGTCGCCGATGGTCGACGCGCGGCTTCCCGACGGCTCGCGTCTCAACGCGGTCATTCCGCCGTTGGCGATCGACGGCCCGTCCCTTTCCATTCGCCGATTCGGCGCCAACCCGCTGTCGCTGGAAGACCTGCTCAAGTTCGGCGCCTTCACCCCCGAGATGGTGATGCTCCTCGAAGGAGCGATCAAGGCCCGTCTCAACATGATCGTTTCAGGCGGAACCGGCTCGGGCAAAACGACGCTGCTCAACACGCTTTCGAGCTTCATTCCGCACGACCAGCGCGTGATCACGATCGAAGACGCAGCCGAACTTCAGTTGCAGCAGGAACACGTGCTGCGGCTGGAAACCCGCCCTGCCAACATCGAAGGCAAAGGGCAGGTGTCGGCCACCGACCTGGTCAAGAACGCCCTGCGTATGCGTCCCGACCGGATCATCATCGGCGAATGCCGAGGACCGGAAACGCTCGACATGCTGCAGGCCATGAACACCGGCCACGAAGGGTCGCTGACGACGATCCACGCCAACAGCCCGCGCGACGGCGTGGCCCGTATCGAAACGATGATCATGATGGGGGGGATCGACCTGCCGATCAAGGCCTTGCGGCAGCAACTGGCCGCCGCCGTGCACCTGATCATTCAGGCCAACCGTCTGCAAGGGGGGCCCCGCAAAATCACGCACATCACCGAAGTCCTCAACATGGAGCAGGACACGGTGATCATGCAGGATATTTTCCTGTTCATTCAGGACGGCATCGACGAGAACGGCCGCGCCACGGGACATTTCGAGGCGACCGGCGTGCGGCCGTCGTTCATGTCGCGCTTGGAGCAATCGGGCGTGCGCTTGCCCGCCAACCTGTTCGCCGCTCGAACTTTGGGGAGATGAGCGTCTATGAGTCCAATGATGATTTCCATCGTGGTTTGCATCGCGGTGACCGGAATGGTCGCGGCCGTGGCGTTCGCCCTCAAAGACTGGGGAAACAGCCGCGCCGAAGACCGGCTGCAAATCATGGCGGGGCTGAAAACCCCCGAGCTCGAAGCCCGCGGCCTGCTCAAGGAGGAAGTTCTCAAGGAAGGGTTCCTGGGGATGTCCGGCGCGCTGCACCGTCTGACGTCGCGTATCGGAAACCTCAAGAATCTGTTTGTGCAGGCCGACTCACCGATCAGCATGAATTCGTTCTTTGGGCTGTCGGCCGGTTGCGCGATCTTCGGGGTGGTCGGGGCCGTCATCGCCAACTCGCCGACACCGCTTTACCCGGTGATTGCACTCCTGTTCGGATCGCTTCCTCTGTGCTGGCTGATGCTGCGTCGTCGGTCGCGCTTCAAGAAATTCGCAAAACAACTCCCGGATGCCCTGGAGCTGGTCGGCCGCGCGCTCCGCTCGGGACACAGTCTGGCGTCGGGAATGCACGTGGTCGTCTCCGAAATGCCCATGCCGATCTCGACGGAATTCGCCAACGTCTACGAATCGCAGAACCTGGGGATTCCGATCGAGCAGGCGATGAAAGACATGCTCCGCCGGATGCCCAATCTCGACCTCAAGTTCTTCGTGACGTCGGTTGTGATCCAAAGACAGACGGGGGGCGACCTGGCCGAAATTCTCGACAAGATCAGTCATATCATCCGCGAGCGCTTCAAGATTCTGGGACAGGTGCAGGCCCTGACGGGGGAAGGCCGGATCAGCGGCATCGTGCTGATGGCCCTGCCGATTGCCCTGTTCTTTGTCGTTTACCATCTCAATCCCGATTACATCATGCTCCTGTTCACCGACCCTCTGGGCCGCAAGATGATTGCCGCCGCAACCGTCCTGCAGGTTCTGGGAGCGGTCGCCATCAAGAAGATCGTCAGCATCAAGGTGTAGGGAAAGTGCGGAATTCGGAGTTCGGAGTGCGGAATTGAAGAAGGGCCCGGCGACGTGATGGTTCATGCACCATAGTTGATTCGCAGAATTCATTCCCAACTCCGAACTCCCCACTCCGCATTCCGAACTCCGCATTCCGAACTCCCCATTCCGCACTCGAGCACGTCATGGACTTCACTGCACTTCTCCCCTGGGCCGTGTTCGCCGGTTTTGCCTGTGCCGCCTGGGCGATCCTGAGCTACATGTCGGGCAAGTCGTCGCGTGCCGACCAGCGGCTCGAAGAGTTGCGCAACCCGCTGATGCGCAACAAAGACAAGACCGAAGACGGTCGCAGCCAGACGGTGCTGCAGAAGGCCGCGCCGACCCTGTCGAAGGCCCTGCAACCGAAGAGCGAGCTCGAGCAAAGCAAGCTGAAGGTCGCGCTGGCCAACGCGGGATTCAATTCGCCGCATGCCATCGAGGTCTATCTGGCGATCAAATTCGCCTCGCTGATCCTCGGGGTCGTGCTGGGGAGCGGGTACGGACTGGCGTCGTGGGGGGTCTCGCAGAAGGGGATTGCCGCATCGGTCGTCGGGGCCGGCCTCGGGTTCTATCTTCCCGAGCTCGTCATGCTGATCCTGCGAAAGTCGCGGCAGGAGAAAATCTTCCTGTCGCTCCCCGATGCGCTCGACCTGCTCGTGGTCTGCGTTGAAGCGGGGCTCGGGCTCGACGCCGGGATGCGCCGCGTTTCCGAAGAGCTCAGCGACACGGCTCCCGAGCTGTGCAGCGAATTCGGCCTGTGCAATTTCCAACTGCAAATGGGCCGCCAGCGCCGCGAAGTGCTCCACGACCTGGGGGTTCGCTCCGGCGTCGACGACTTGAAGGCCCTCGCCGCGATCCTGATTCAGGCCGATCGTTTCGGATCGAGCATTGCCCAGGCGCTGCGCGTGCAATCGGACACGATGCGCGTCAAGCGCTCGCAGCTTGCCGAAGAGCGGGCCCAGAAGACGGCCGTCAAACTGATTTTCCCGCTGGTGCTGTTCATCTTCCCGGGCATCTTCGTCGTGCTGGTCGGCCCGGCCGCGATTTCGATGATCAATAATCTGCTCAAGGTGCATTAGGGTCGGCACATTGATGAGAGTCGCCTTTCGCTCCGCGAAAGAACGCGTCCTTTCGCGGAGCGAAAGGCGACAATGGGAAGGCCCCGAGCGGCTCCGAACCCGCGAATCGTCTTCATTCGCCGGAGAACCGGGTTGGCAATCGGGGTGGGATCTCGCGTGTCGCATCAGACGGCCGTGGCGGCAAGGTTACTTCTCATTCTGCGTGGGGGGCGACGCGGGAGCTTCGGAAACCTTGTGCTTTCGCGTCAGCTCCCAGGGATGTTTGATGTCCGCGTCGTTCGTGTTGCTGAACGACATGTGATAGAGGCCGACAAGCTTTCGACCGTCGACAGAAAGCTTGAGACGGGCCGTTCGCTCGAGATTGGGGATCAGCTCTTTCTCGAAAGTCATCTCGACCAGCTCGCGGCCCGGGTCGAACGTCCCTTCGAAGCGCGTGCGGGTTTGCGATTTGTTCCAGATCAACCAGCCCGTCACCTTTGCCGGCGCGTTGTTCTGCGCTGGTTCGTGCTCGAACGTCACGTCTCCCCAGTCGGTGTTTGTGTCTGACGTTGAGCTCCATTCGCCGGCGATCGAATCACGCGGGTAGGTGGTCGTTGCGGTTTCCGATGGTTTGTAGCGATTGAGCACATACAGCACGGCGTTTTTGATGCGTTCAGTTTCGAAATTCGCCGGACACGGATCCCCGGCAGGAACGAGACAAAGTGTCAGCACATTCTCCTCGATTCGGAAGATGCCATGCCTTAGCTCGGTTCCGACGATGGGGACGTCAGTTGTGATGACGAGCGAAAGAGAGCGATGGTTGTCGACAAGCCTATCGGCCGTCTGCTCTTCCGGGGCCTCATTGATGTAGTACTTGACGATCGACAATTGCCCCGGACGCGCGGACTCGATCATCCGACTGTTGTCATCGTGGCTGCCGAACTGCAGCCACTCAAGCCGATCCTCTTCCGGAACGAACCTGCCTTCGACTTCCTGCGAGACGACATACCACCGGCCGAGCAAGGCCCGCTCCACCTCGGTTCCGTGCCAATCGTGAATTGAAGGCGCTGACCGATCCGATCCCGTCGGCCGCGACGTCACCGGGACGGAAACTTGCGCCGTCTGCGGCACCGCCCGTCGGCTGTATGCCATCCAGGAAATCCCGATCGCCGCCGCCAGACCGATCGGGACCAGCACAACGATGGCGCAAACGGCGATCACCGCCATCATCGTGGCACGTTGCAAAGTGAACCTCCGATTCGGTGGGACTGTTGCCAAAGGGCGACCAAACGAGTTGACTGCCGGCACAACTGGCGAAACCTTTTTCCCGGCGTGAGGTCTCCGCAAGACGGACGCCGAGCGATAGAAGGCCAGCGCCAGCAGGAGCCAGCCAATTCCAGACATCCAGCCGATCATCAAGGGGTGAATCAAGAATGCCTGAACCGACCAGGGGATCACGAAATTCGTGGCGGCTCCGAGCAGGCACACGATGAGCAGCAAAGTCAACTGCGGACGGAGGATGGTCGATCCGGCACGACTGCCTGCCGTGACGGCGGCCGCGGTGGGGTTGATGAACAGGCCCACCAACGAGCCGTGCCAGTCGCCGGTGAACAGTCGGACGTTGATGGCGTGGATCATGGCGATGAGGAGGGCCACCGCCGCGATCAATTGAACGGGAATCAGGATTTGTGATCCCATCCTTCCCGACCCGGCAGAAACGGCTGCGAGAATGACCATGAAACCGGCCACGAGCATTCGCGTCAGGTACTGTGGCATGACGCTTCTCGGTGCGGCACCTTCGAGTGTTGAGTGTGCTGGCCGGTCGGATTCCGGGTAGGTCGCTGTTGGCGGCGGCACCGTCACCGAGGGCGGCAGCGCCACCCGATCGGGCCTCTGCAAATGTGCGAGGTGTTGCCCCAGTAAGTCGCCGACGTCTTTGGCCGATTGAAACCGATCCGCCGGATGCTTGGCGTGCAGTTTAGCGATGATCGCGGCCAACCAGTCGGGAATGTCGGGGTTGATTTCCCGAATCGGGCGGGGCGTCTCTTCGCAGACGCGCTTCAGGACGGCCATCATCGTGCTGCTGCGGAACGGCGCTCGGCCGGCATAGAGCGCGTAGAGGACGCTCCCCATGCTGAAGAGATCGGCCCGATGGTCGAGTGCGGCTCCATG
>JAGVKR010000013.1 GCA_020050375.1 Planctomycetales bacterium | reverse complement strand
CGTTCTTCAATCAGCTCGAGCAGCTCTCGGCCCGGCCCGACGATTCGACGTTGCGCCAGGGGGTGCTCGGCAGCGCCGTCGCGCTGACGGACCAGTTCGGAGCGATGGCCGGCCAGTTCAGCCAGATCCGCACCGGGCTTGATGCTCAGATCGACGGCGTCGTCCGCGAGATCGGCCCCATCACGCAGCAGATCGCCACACTGAACGCCGCCATTCAGCGCTCGGAGGTGCGGGGTGTCGATGCCAACGATTTGCGCGACCAGCGCGATCAGCTCATCAACGAGCTGTCCGATCGCGTGGGGATCAGAGTCATCGATCAGGACCAGGGACAAACCACGATTCTCCTGGGGGGCGTGGCGCTCGTCGTCGGAAATCAGGCGGCCGAAATCAAATCATCGATCGACAGCCAGGGGAACGCCGTCATCAAAGTCGCGGGATCAGACGATCCGATTGCCATCTCGGGGGGTACGCTCGGCGGGCTGCTGCAGGTGCGAAATCAGGCCTTGCCCGGTTTCGAAGACCGCTTGAACGCGATCGCCAGCGAACTGATCCAGCGTCTCGACGCGCTTCACGCCACGGGGCTCGGGTTGAACGGGCCGATGACGGCAGTTTCCGGCGAGCGCGCGGTGAGGAACGTCACGGTTCCGCTGGCCAGCGCGAATCTGGCGATTTCGCCGCAGGCCGGTTCGTTATTTGTCTCGGTCACGGAGTTGGCGACCGGCAAGCGGAGGATGAAAGAAGTCGCGATCGATCCGCAGGTGCAAAGCCTTGCCGACGTGGCGACCGCGATCAGCAGCGTGGGCAACCTTCAGGCGATCGCCGACACGCAGACGGGGACTCTCAAGATCTTCGCCGCGGCCGGCTACGCCTTCGATTTCGCCGGCCGCCTCGAACCGTCCCCCTCCACGGCCGGCATCACCGGGTCGACCGTCCCCACGATCGGTGGTGCGTACACCGGCGCGAAAAACGACACCTTCACATTCAGCGTCGTCGGCAGCGGGACGATCGGCGTCACGCCCAATTTGAAGCTCGAAGTGAAGAACTCCGCCGGTTCGATCGTCTCGTCGCTCGACATCGGGCAGGGTTACGAACCGGGCAGCGCCCTGCTGGTGGCCGATGGCGTCACGGTCCGCCTCGCTGCGGGGAGCGCGAACAATGTCGACACGTTCTCGGCACAGGTCGTGTCCAACGCGGATACCGCCGGGATCCTGCCCGCCCTGGGAGTGAATTCCTTCTTCACCGGACATGACGCGAGCGACATTCGCGTTCGCGACGCGCTGATTTCCAACCCCAGCCAGCTCGCCGCGTCGGGCACGGGCCAGCCCGGCGACGGGTCGAATCTGCGGCGGATGGCTGCGGTGCGTGACTTGCCGATCCTGGGCTCCTCGACGCAGACGTTCAGCCAGGCGTACGTCGCGATGGTCGGCGACGTCGGACAGCGGGTGCAAGCTCTGGATCAGCGCGAGACAAACCAGAATGCGTTCGCTCAAAACCTCGAAGCTCAACAGCAGAGCGTTTCGGGCGTCGATCCAAACGAAGAATTGGTCAAGATGATCGAGTTTCAGCGCGCGTTCCAAATGGCATCGCGGTATATCAATACGGTGAACGATACCCTGGCCGACCTGTTTCGACTCATCTAAGGAAAACGCGTCTGGCTCACGCCTGGCGCACTGACCGACATCATGGACCTTCGCGTAACTCCCCAGGGATCGATCACTCGCGGCATCGGGATGGCCGGGCAGATCAGTGCCCGGCTTTCGATTCTGCAGGAGCAAGTGTCCACGGGCAAGCGACTGCTACGACCGTCTGACGATCCGCTCGGCAGCATCAAACTGCTGGCCAACAATGCACAGGTCGGGCGGCTGGATTCCCAGCTTGGCAACATCACCAATGCCCGTGCGAATCTGAATCTGAGCGTCTCCGCATTGCAGGAGTCAGCAGGAATCCTCTCGAGCGCCCGTCAAATCGCCCTCGAAGGGGCTCAATCCGGAAATGACGCCACCTCGTACGAAGCGCTCGCCCAGCAGGTGGATGCCCTGATCAATCGCCTGCTCGATGAGAGCAACAGCCAGGACTCAGGCCGATTCCTGTTTGGCGGAGCGGCGACAAATACACCCCCGTTTCGCGTCGAATCGACGACGTCCACCGGCCTGCCGCAGAAGATCGTCTATCGGGGCGCGTCCGAGCCGGTGCAGGAAGTCATCGGAGCGACCCGGACGCTGGCGACGCTCTATCCCGGCGACGAGATCTTTCAGCAACGCCAGCGCGGCCCAACGACAATCTCAGGACAGACGGGAGCCGCCTCGGGTTCGGGCACCGACAACGCCACGACGCAGGGAACGCTGCTCGTCAGGCACACGTTGACGAGCTACGCCTCCGGGTCCGGCGTCACCGCCGGGACATCGTCGGTCAGCGGTGATACGATCATCGGGTCGACGGGCGCGCACCGGCTCACGATCGTCGACACGAGCGGAACGGGGGCCGGTGGCACAGTCTCGCTCGACGGGGGCCCGGCGGTCGCCTTCACGAGCTCCGACACCAACCTCAAGGTCTCCGGCCCGAACGGCGACGTCGTGTACGTCAACACAGCCGCCATCACACCGGGTTTCAGCGGCGACGTGAACATCACGGCCAATGGCGCCCTCTCCGTCGACGGCGGCGCCACCGAAGTGGCGATCAACTTCAGCTCCAACCAGGTTGTGACGGACGGCGCCACGGGCGCGGTCACCAACGTCGACAGCACCAATATCCGCCGCGCGGGGAAAGACGACGTCGAATACGGCGGAACCTACGATGCGTTTCAGGCCCTGATCGCGCTTCGCGATGATCTGAGAAACACCCGCGGGCTGAGCTCCACCGCTCAAATCGAGTCGATTTCGGGGCGCGTCGCCGAGCTCGAACGGGTGCATACGGGCATTCTCGATGCCGTCGGCGAGCAGTCGGTGTCGCTTGAAAACCTGGATGCGCTCGAAGAGCGAATCAAGAGCATCCAATTGGAGACGCAGAAGCAAAGCTCCGAGCTGGAATCGGTCGACATCAGCCAGGCGGTCCTGGAGCTCCAGAACCAGGAGTCGTTCCTGAAGCTCACCTATGCTGCGGCCGCGCGTGTCTTCGATCAGTCGTTGCTCGATTTCCTGAGTTAGACCGCCGGCGGCTTCGTGACCTCACGCACCGCCGGCGCTCATGTCGATTTCGTCGACGCCGGAGCAGGGGTCTGCCCATCCGGCGGAGGCTGAGGCATCGGCGG
Organism: Planctomycetales bacterium; assembly: GCA_020050375.1. Classification (GTDB taxonomy): domain Bacteria; phylum Planctomycetota; class Planctomycetia; order Planctomycetales; family Planctomycetaceae; genus SIAF01. Next base: position 4,037 of record JAGVKR010000013.1, on the reverse strand, counting down.
GACGTTCGACGCCGGCAGCTTCGACCGCATCCGGTCGCGCAGTTTCTGCGCCAGCTCGTCTTGCGGCGCGAGCTTCAATCCTTTTTCGAGGTTGTCGAGCGCCGCCTTCGGATATCCGAGGCAGGCATAATGGAAGCCCGACAAAAAGCGCAATCCCGGATCGGTCGGACTGGTCTTCGCGGCCTTGTCGACAGCCAGAAGTTGATCGAGGTAGACGCGCGGCTCCGCGTACAATTCCCGGCGATTCGCGACGACGACGTCCCATTGGTCTTCCGGCAGCAGACGCATGGCAGCCTGCGTGGCGCTGGCCGCGTCACGGTACTGGCCGACGGCGAGCAACGCTTGTGCGTACAGCATCGCCAGAACGCCATTTTCGGGATCGTCGACCAGAGCATGCTTCCAGTGATAGGCGGCCCGTTTGTAGTCGCCCGACCGGAACGCGACCTCCCCTTTGTCGGAATGGACTTTCGCGTTTTTCGCGTCGGCGGAGCCGGACTTCAGCGTCGATTCGGGTTGGGGGGCCGGTCCGTCCGGCATCGGGACAGGCGGATCGGGCGGCGAGACGCTGGTGTTTCGTTCTGCAGGACTGCTGTTTGTGCTGCTGTCGGAAGTGGCGCCACCCGATCCATAGGGGTTGTAGTCGCCAGTCCCATAGGCGCCGGCGGCCCCGGGGTATGGATTGCCCGGTGACTGCCCATATCCGCCGTTGGCGTACGGCGACATCATCCCCGGCATTCCCATCCCCATGCCCATCATTCCCATCCCCATCATGGGAAAGCCCCAGCCAAATTCCATCAGCAGTCCGGCGTTCACGCCCCAGTTGGCCCAATAGGCATACGACGGATCCCAAGGGACGTTCGCACCCGTTTCCCACTGGCGCAGTTCGGTATTGCCAAAACGCGTCGGGAACGGGCGCGGATTGTCCCCGTCGTCACGAGAACGGGTCCCCATCGTCGCGCGGCTGAAGGAGTTGTCTGCGCCCGAGCCCTGCGGGGGCGGTCCGTTGCCTCCCAGGGGGCCCGCGCCGTTCTGCCCTAAAAACCCCGCCCCCGCCCCCGGCGGAACGTTGCCTTGCACCCCGGCGCCTGGGGGCGGAGCATTGGCGTCGACCGAATTCTGTCCGGGAAGAGTCCCGTCGCCGAAGCTGCTCGCGCCGAGATGTCCCCCCTTGAAGTTGCCGATGCGGGGTCGATTGCGGCGGACGTTGGCACCGCTCTGGGGATTGGCGTTACTCGGGCTTCCTCCCCCGTTTCCATTGTCCTCGGCGGCCAAAGCCGAATCAGGCAGACAGGCTGCGAAGGCGGCGGCCAGAGCCAGCCCGGCGGACAATATTCGCGCACTCATGGTGAATCACACCTCGACAACCGGGACCGGCGCGGCCAAACGGGGAAGACTATAAGAATTATACGCCGTATTTTGCCCCGAGCGACGAGCGTGGGACTCCCAAGTTAAGTATCGAACGGGTTCCCGCACCGAGTCGCTCAAAAGCAGCACACAGGGGAGAGCGATTGTCGGCCGACAGGCCGCAGAATTTGCCCAATCTTCGCGTTCAGAACGGTGCTCTCGACGACGGAGATCTCCGCGCTGGCTCGGTTCCATCGCGCGAAGCGGGCGATCGACGCTCGATTGACGTTCAGGGCTCCAGACGCAATTGAAACGGGTTCTTCTTCTTCGGCTTCGATGGGCTGTCTTTGGTCGTCGCGCTCTCCCGCCGCTCGGCTGTGGGAGAGGCATCGGTATTCTTTGACCCGCGCGTGGCCGAGCGGGCTTTGGGATAGATCTTCACCGTCCCATCCTCGGCGGGACGCGCTTTTTCGCGAGTTGGTGATTTGTCGTCGTCCGAGGGCGGTGTCAACACGGCTGGGGCCAGCTTCGGTCCGTTGAGTGTTGGACCTTCCGGTGTGGCGGCGCGCTTGGCGGGGGTGATCGGTTCGGCGTCGCCCAGGGGCGGATTTTTCTTCGCCGTCGCGGGCGGGGACGCTTGTGGCACCGGCTCGCCGGGAGAGGTCGGAGACGCCGCAGGTGCGTCTCCTTCGAAATAGACGTACGGAATGATCGCCGAGGCCAGCTCGGTCCGTTCGTGGTAATCGGCGAACGAATGATTCGGCCCGGCGAATTGAGCCGCATCGAGCTCGGTCACCTTCCGCCCCATCTGATCCATCACGAATCGGTCCTGCCTTCCCAGCCCGTCGCGCCCCATGGCGCGTCCCCCGCGGCCGATGCGCAATGGATAGATCGCCAGTGTGGCGTCGCGCGAATTCCGCATCAGCAGCACCTGTTCGGGGACCTGCAAGGCCTGGCTGTACCGCTGACCGGGGTTCAGCCAGTTGCTGTCGATTGCCGCCGCGATCAGCACAGCCCGCAGCCGCGGCGTCGAGTAACCTGGGGCCAGCATCTGCCCGTCTTCAATCGCACCCCCTCCCAGAAGATGAAGGGCCGCAACCGCCGAGCGGGCGCCGTGGCTGTGTCCGAGCAGGCACACCGGCTGATCGGAGGGAAGCTGCCCGATGACGTTCGCCAGATAGAACGAGTGCTGCGACGCCTTGCGCCCCAGCATCGCGATGTCGACGGGGAAAATGAACGGCATATTCCCGTCGCTCGGCCAGGTGAAGAAGACGACCTGCACCGCGCTCCCCGGCGATCCGGAACGAACCCAGCGATTGATCTTGCGGCTCTCGGTCACCACGTCGTTCCAGCGGTTATAGCTGCCGTGAACGACGAAACAGACCGGCTGATCAGGGCGAATTGACGCGAAGAACGCATCGCGCCCGACGTCCGTGAGATTGCGGTCGGAAGTGCGATGGAAGTAGTTGAGGCAACCGGTGTTCGACTGCGAGGGGCGCCCTCCGCATCGTCGGCTGCTGATGATCCAGTAATCGTTGGCATCGTCGACCGGCGCCCCTGCCGGAACTGAGCCGGGAGGCAAGGTCGTCCGCGGAGCGGCCACGATGCCGGGCGGCAGAATCGTTCCCGGCGGCAAATTCTCAAGATTCACCGGCGACGATTGTGCCGGTGGTGTCGATGGTGTCGGCGAAACCGGTGGATCGGCCCATGCCACGGCGGCGCCGGTCGCCAATACGGCGATCACCAGCCGCGGAATGCGTCTGACAAGTACCTTCGGGATGGAAAGGTGACGCATAGAGTCTAGTCCCCGGACGACCGGCCGTCGGCTCGCGCACTTCCCTGCGAAGCCGTGCCGCTGAGGTTAAAGAACCTGTCGAACCGTCGTGGACTCAGGCAGGAAATTGGGGGAGTGAGTGGTGAGTGGTAGGTAGTGAGTGGTGACTGAAGAGCCGTATGACCGTGCCAACCCCCTTCGCGACGACTCACCACGCACTACCTACCACTCACTCTTCCTCTGTGGAGGTAATCGTATCACATGACGCGGCGGATCAAGCCCGGTTCGCGTGTGATCGTCCAAACAACGGGAATTCACGGCACAAGGCTGCATGTCTCGGCGACTGCGGAAAGACTAGAGGTGCTTCCGATCTTGCGGAAAGCGTTGTTTTCGCCGGTCGAAGGAAAACCACCCCCGCAGCGATTTTCATTTCAGTTTTGCGACGCGCCGTGCTCTCCGTGTCCATCCCCCCGCGCGCAGACCTGTGTCTCGAAGCGCGCCTTCCACATTTCCCGGTCCCCGGTCCCAGTTCCCCGGTCCCATCCATGCTGGACAGACAATCGACAGCGCAAATATCGGCAGCGAGAAAACCTCCTGCCGACACTAGTGCATTCGCCACCAGCCCGCTTTGCGCCGGTACGGCTCCCCGCGCTGGAACAGTTCGAGGCGCTCGCGTATGAGTGGCTTCGATTCGGGCGGCGCTTCCTGCAGGGACTGCGTCTGGTGCAAGACGGCCCGATTGAAATCTCCCGCCTGGGCGGCGGCCGCCGCCAGCACCGAGAGCGCGATATGCCGCGGTCCTTCACCGGCGTCAAAGGCCGCCTGGGCGTGCTTCTGCGCCTCGGCGCCGTCGCGAAACTTTTCATCGGGACATGCCGCACGGAGCAGCGCCAAGGCGTGGTGCGACAGGCCGTGCCGG
>JAGVKR010000245.1 GCA_020050375.1 Planctomycetales bacterium | reverse complement strand
TGGAAAATTTTCCCATGATCGCGTTCGCGAGTAACATGAAATCGCCTACGGTGTGGCGTTCAACTGTGCGATTCAGGATTTGTTCAATCTCAGCATGTGGAAGCGATGCGAGAGTTTCCATGACTGCACGCAGAGCCCCGGAACGGGACCGCGGGATTTGCCGTTTGCCGTGTTCGCGCAGGAAATAACTGACCTCGCGAATGTTCGGCAGAAATATCTTTTGCAAATAAAGGACGCTCAATTGCCGCAATTCCGCTTGTGAATCGGGACATTGAGCGCATGCCCTTAGAACCCAGCGCTCACCGGATTCGATCTTGCTCCGCAGTCGACGATTCGCGTTCGATCCCGCCCTCCGTTCCTCAGTCTTGGCGGATTGCGGGGTGGATGCAATTGTCGAGAGCGCTTCAACCACTCGGTCCTTCCCGAAATGGGCAACCAGTGTACGAAGCTGCTGATCTAGCGTTGAATGTCTCATTGCAAATCAATTGATCGAAAGAATTGAATCGCAAACGCCTGAAACTCCTGCTTGACTGGCCAATGCACGCGGCGCGTCCACGGCAAGGGAGTTCCATCACGAGCGGATTTGGCGTAGGAACGCGAATACCGCAATTCGGTTGGGAAAACCGGCCAACCGTTCTCAGATGCAATCCTCCTGACTTCAGATATGGACTGCCTTTTTTCGGGGCCCGATCCGTAGTCGGACGAATGATTGAAAAGAATTCCGCAGATTTCTATCTCGTGATCTTTATTGCTCTGCCGAAAGTCGCTTAGCGATCTGGCGAGCAACGGTAAGCCTATCGCTGCGAGGAACTCGGGCTTTACCGGTACGAGGACAAAGCGACTCGCGAAGTAGGCTGCATCCGTTAACAGCGACTCCGTAGGCGGACAATCAACTAGAATCAGGTCATAGCGATCGTCGATCTGTGCCACGAATCTGGCGAGACGGGATTGAATGGAGCGTGGTTGTTTTAGGACGCGAGCGAGCTCAAGCCGACTTGGAATGAGATCTAAGGTTCGCCTTTGCTCACCCGAGTAGACTAAATCCTTGATGATTATGTCATCGACGGAGACCTTCCGCGGCCCGGGAACGGCTTTTGTCGCCGGCTGATACGCGTCAAATACCTGAACTATCGTCGGAGATCTTTTCTGAAAATGCTGCATGTACCGATGTGAGCCCAGCATCGACTGGCTCAAATTGGCCTGCGGATCGATGTCGATGACCAATACTCGCTTCCCGGCGTGGAAAGCTGCGTGTGCAATTTGAAATGCCAAAGTCGTCTTGCCGACTCCGCCCTTCATGTTGATTAAGCTTACAACCGTAGCCATTGGCCCTCCGAAACAATTATCGACTCTCGATGATTATAGCAGATTTAAGAATTCTAACGTCCGCATTACTTGCCATTTTGTCCTTCAAATTTCGACCAATCGACCAGCTCGATCGGCGGTCGCACGATTTTCGCGAAGCCGCTGCGGTGGCTCGTGCGGACCCCTTTGCCGCCGCGCGAAGTGACTTCGTATTTCACCTGCCCGAACACCATTTCCTTCTCGGCGGTTGTCTGCACGTAGAGACAATCGCGGGCGTTCGTCAGCAGTGCCGCGCCCAGCACGTGGTCGTCGGGGGCGACCTTGAGACCGCGGACACCTTTTCCCGCTCCCGACAGGACGGGCACGTCGGAAACCGCGAAATGAATGATCCGGGCCTCGGCCGACGCCAGGAACATCGTGGTCGCGCCCCGAACGATTTCGACGAAGACGACACGGTCTCCCTGGGCCAGCCGGCAGAACTTGCGGCCGACTTTGGTCGACGCCGTGCGAAACGGCTTGAGCGGGATCCGCAGCACCTGACCGCGCGCAGTCGCGACCATCAAATACGGCGCCGGGCTCTCTTCGCCTTTGACCTTCGAATCTCCGGGGGTGAACCGTGAGTCAGTCGACAGGGCCGAGACGATCGTGGCCCCGTCGCCCAGGCGAAAATGCTTGGAGAGCGGCTCGCCATAGCCCGACGAGGCGGGAACCTGATCGATCCGCATCGTGTAGGCGATCCCTTCGCTCGAAAAGAAGATCACGTGGTCGAGCGTGCTGCCGGGGACGACCGTGAGGACTTCATCCCCTTCGCGAACGCGCGTCTGCTCGACGCTGGCGAGCCGCCCGACCCGTTTGATCCACCCTTCGCGGGAGACCACGACGTTGGTGTTCTCGCGGACGATATACGCTTCGGGGTCGAACTCGGTGATTTCCTCGGTCGAGCCGATGGAGGTGCGGCGTCTATCGCCGAACTGCTCGGCCAGTTCTTTTAGCTCGGTTTCGACGACCTTCCACAGGCGGCGATTCGAGGCCAGAAGCGCCGTGATCTCGGCCGCTTCCTGCTTCTTCGCCCGCAGCTCTTTGATGATGTCGTCGATCTCCAGTTGCGAGATCCGGTAAAGCTGCAGCTCCAGAATCGCCATCGTCTGCGGCTCGTCGAGCGGGAAGGCCTTCATCAGCTTCTCGGCGGCATCCTGTTTGCCGTCGCTGGCGCGGATGATCTTGAGGGCCCGGTCGAGCCCGTCGAAGACGATCTTGAAGCCATTCAAAATGTGGATCCGTCGCTTGAGCTGCGCCAGCAGAAAGTCGAACCGCCGCTTGACCGTGTCGAAGCGAAAATCGAGAAAATGCCGCAGCATGTCCGCCAGGCCCAGCCGCCGGGGGACGATCGCGCCATGCTCGTCCGGAACGAGGCACGTGCTGTTGTAGGCGAAGTTCTGCTCGAGCTGCGTGTGCTTATACAGATAAGCCATCACCGCTTCAGGATCGGAGCCGGGCTTAAGCTTGAGCGTGATTCGAAGTCCGCTCTGGCCATCCGTCAGATCGGCCACATCGATCAGTTGCGGCAGCTTGCGGGAAACGACGACTTCGCCGAGGGCCGACAACAGCGGACCGGTCTCGACGCCATACGGAATCGAATAGATGACGAGCTGATCGGGAACTTCCTTGCGTTTGTCGCGATCGGCGCGCCATTCGGCGCGGACTTTGACCGACCCGCGCCCCTCTTCGTACATGGTCCGCAGGTCGCGGCGCTCGCTGACGATCCGGCCCCCCAGCGGGAAATCGGGGCCTTTGACGTATTTCATCAACTGGGCCACGCTGGCGTCGCGATCGTGGATCAAATGGATGCACGCGTCGATCGCCTCGCGCAGGTTGTGCGGCGGCATACTGGTCGCCATGCCGACGGCGATTCCCTGCGCGCCGTTGACCAGCAGGTGCGGAAAGCGGGCGGGCAGCACGACCGGTTCGAGGTTCTGGGCGTCATAGGTTGGACGCTGGTCGACGGTCTCGAACCGCAGCTCGTTCATCAGGTGGCTGGCGAGTGCCCGCAGGCGAGCTTCGGTGTAGCGCGACGCGGCCGGAGGGAGCCCGATCACCGACCCGAAGTTTCCCCAGCCGTCCACCAGCGGATAACGCAGCGTGAAATCCTGCGCCATCCGCACCAGGGCTTCGTAACAGGCGACGTCGCCGTGGGGGTGGTAATTCCCCGTCGTGTCGCCGCAGATCTTCATGCATTTGACGTAGCGGCTGTCGAACGTCAGCCCGAGGCTGCTGTACATGACGTACAGAATCCGCCGCTGGACAGGCTTCAGGCCGTCGCGAACGTCGGGGAGCGCCCGGGCCGTGATGACGGAGAGAGCGTAATTGAGATACCGCTGCCGCGTCTCCTGGCTGATCGATACGTAGTTGATTCGGTCGCCGTTCGCCTCCGGCGCGGCTGTGCCGTTCGTCGGTTCCTTCGAGTCTGACACCGTTCGCTTCCATGGGTGGTTGTTCGAGGGATCAGCCGTAGGTCAGGCTTTGCCTGACGCCTACCGCGTTGGACGCCCCATCCCGATCCCGTCAGGCACAGCCTGACCTACCGGTCTGAAAGATCCAGTCGCGGAGCGACGGCGTGATGTAGCCAGTGGCGCGAGCCACTGGAGAGAATCGGCGGAGAGTCCAGTTCCGTGCGTCGTTTTTCCAGTGGCTCGCGCCACTGGCTACATTACGCCGCCCCTGCCAGGGCGGCTCTCGATTCAGACCCTCCCCGACGCGCGAAACTGTAACGACTGTAACGGCCTTTCTCAAGCCGCGAACTCGTCCGCGAATGCCGGACGTGCCGGTTGTTCCGAGCGGCGTTCCGGTCGTAACGCTTTTAGCGACCGCCTATTCGGAAAAACGCGCGAGACAGGTGCGAGTGGGATTGAATGACTCATTCCCCCCTTCGTTACCGGCCGAATTTTGAAGCTGACCGGCACATGGAGGTGTCGGGCAACCACGACGGCGGCACATACCCCGGTCCCCAAGGAGGGCATTCGATGTCTCGTTCACTGCTCAAATCTGCATTGCTCGCCGCGGCCCTGGCGCCTCTATTCACCGCGATTGTCCATGCCGGGGAAACGAAGGACCCGGCGATCTATAATGCCGGGGACCAGTCGCTGACGTACGGTCAAACTCAGAATGGCACTCCGTTCGATGCATCGTACGACGGCTACAACTATTCGCCCGCGTACGTGCCGATCAACGCCCCGCTCTATCCCTGCCCGAAACCCGGCGTGCCGCTGGAAGTCGGTCGGACGATCATCACCAACCCGGCCCTCGCCCCGCACGAGATGCTCT
>JAGVKR010000223.1 GCA_020050375.1 Planctomycetales bacterium | reverse complement strand
GTCGAGCTGCTCGGCGGCCTGTTCGAGTCGTTCGGTGAGCGCCGCGACGAGCTGGTCTTTTTCGCGGACCTGCTTTCGCAGCGTTTCTACGGCGCGGCCCGGCTCGATAGCGGCAACCGCTCCCCCGTTCGGTGGTTCGGCAGTGGCCGTCGTTGCTGTCGGATCAGACATGTTCCATCCCATGACCGTTCGTTCGTCCTCGGAGCCGTCAGATCAGGTCTGGTTCGATCCCGGCGCCGGTGGTGCGCGGCCGTCGCCTTCCGGCAGGCGACCACGAGCCATGTAGGCATATAGTTCACGATTCGCAACACGTCAAACCGTTAGAGACGGCATCTACGGACGATGCGGAAGGTGCCGGTCGTGTGGCGGAACAAGTCGAGCGGCAACGATTGCGCCGGATATTCGCGTCAGGCGTGCGCGGCACGGGCAATCACCCTGGGGGAGTCGTGCGGGCGCGAATCGGGGGCAGGCATCAGACGGCAGGAGTCAGAAATGCCCCTGACTCCTGTCGCCTGCCTCCTGATCCCTGTTCCCTCATTTTCAGGCGCCGCCATAGACCTCGGGATTAACGACGCATTCCGGCCGGCGGCCCAAAAGCACATCGACCACCTGCCGGGCGACGCGCGTCCGCAACTCGATCAGCGATTCTTCCGAGACGAAAGCCGCGTGGGGTGTCACGATCACGCGCTCGTCGCAAAACAGCGGTTGGCTCAGATCGGGAGGCTCCGGCTCGAAGACGTCGAGTGCTGCACCGGCAATCAGGTTCCGCTCCAGCGCGGTGGCGAGATCGACGTGATCGATCAGCCCGCCGCGCGACGTGTTGATCAGGTAAGCCGACCGCTTCATCCGCTCGAACTGCGGCAGCCGCATGAGATGCAGAGTCGCCGGATTCAAGGGAGCATGCAGCGAAACGAAATCGCTGACGGCCAGCAATTCGTCGAGCCCCACCATCCGGCAATCGCCGCCGTGCGCGCTCCCCGACGAAGTATGCGCCACGAGCTCGAATCCCACGGCGCGGGCCCGGGCAGCCAGGCTGCGACCGATGCGTCCCAGGCCAATCAAACCCAACACCTTTCCCGCAAGGCGCGGCATCGAGGCCCCCGCCTGCAACCGATATTCTCCCTGCTTCGTGCGGTGATGAAAGAAGGCGATCTGCCGGGCGCAAGCCAAAAGCAGCGCCAAGGCATGGTCGGCAACTTCGTTCACACAGTAATCGGGGATATTCGTGACGGGGATTCCCAGCGTCGTCGCGGTCTTTACGTCGATGTTGTCGAGGCCGATGCCACTGCGGCAGATCACGCGGCAGCGTTTGGCCGCCCGGACGACAGGTGTTGAAACTCTGGCCCAGTTCGTGATGATTGCGTCGACATCTCCCGCGAGCGACGCGAGAGTCGCTTCATCGGTGGCGGTCGCCTCGACCAGCTCGGCGCCGGCCTCAGCCAGAATCTCACGCTCGATCGACGTATCCGGCCAGGCCCGGTCGGTTTGCAGGACGCGCGGAGGGAGCGTGGACATGCGGGGGTCCGTCGGGCGGAGATTGAAGAGGGAGGACGGAAAGTCGCGATTGGATCAACCCGTCGGGCGATCCGATTCTCGACCCTCTGTCTTCACTCTTCGACCCGCTTCTCTACGAAATCCGGCCAGTCGCTTGGGACCGGTCGACCTCGCTCACGACGCCGCTAGCTCTGCCATGCGTTGAGCCGGCACGACGACTCGATCCCAGTTCTCGAGCAGGTAATCGGGCGGGCCCCCTTTCTGAGCCACGATCTGTGCGACTTCGACTGTGGGGACCATTTCGATCGCGTCCCACGGGCAGACCGTCAGTTCGTAGGGATCGCTCTTCTTCGTCGGGATATGGACGCAGACCTCACAGCCGACGCAGCGCTCGACGTCGATCTCGCACCACGACTGCAGGACCGAGATCCTGTCGCCGGGGACTTTCTGGATGCAATCGACCGGGCACACCTCCAGGCATGCTTCACAGCCGGTGCAGTTGTCGGCATTGATAACCGCAACTTCCTTGGGGAGCTTCTTGCGGGAACCACTCTTGGCCATGTTGATGACGACCTGTTCGCAAAGGTTCGGGCTCTCTCAGCCCGCAAAACGGGCGAGTCATCAAATTCTATAGCTTGTCGCCAAGGAGAACAATTCGACTCGCACTTCTCATCGACAGTTTCTCACGAATGCGAAATCCGATCCGTCGCCTGATGGCATTGGAGCGTAACAGATGGACGAGAATAGAGTTGCGGTCCGCGAATGCAAAATTCCAGCGATGAATAGCCAAAGGACCGCAAGCCCCTCATTCTCGACCCGCGGCTCGCGTTCTTGGGCAGGCGGGCACCATCCAACTCGATATTGACCCTCGAACGGCAACAGGCGTACCATCCCCCGCTTTTTTCCCGGTCTGCGGAGGCTGCATGTCGGAGCGACGCAGGGTGCCTTGGCTCTGGTTCATTCTCGGGGGGGCTTTCGTCATTCGTCTGGCCGCCGCTCTGTTCGTGCAGCAGTGGATCGACCGGACTCCCGGACGACTCTGCCTGATCGAAGGGGATGCCGAGGGGTATTTGCAATTGGGAAAAAAGTTGGCGCGTGGCGAGGAATACGCGATCTACGATCCTCCGCGGTACGTCGAGCGGGTCCCTGGTTTTCCATTGTTGCTGGCCGTCGGGATTCAGCTTTTCGGCGAAAAGCTGCTATGGATCCGCATTCTGCTGGCCGGAGTCGGCGCCGCCACTTGCGGCCTCGTCTACTGGCTGGCGGAGGAATTGTTCGACCGGACGACAGCCATTCGGGCGGGATTGATCGCCGCAATCTTTCCGACGTTCGTCGTCTTCAGCGTCCTGCTTCTGAGCGAGACGTTTTTTGCCACGATGCTGCTGGCCAGCCTGATTGCGCTGGCGAAACTGGTGAAAGCGGAACCTGAGTCGACACAAAGCCGAGCACTGGCGCTCGCGGCGGGAATGTTGATCGGCCTGGCGACGCTGGTTCGTCCGACGTGGCTGCTGGTCGGGCCGGGATTTGTCGCGATCGATCTATTGGCGTCGCGCGATCGGCGGCGGGCGACGATTCATGGCATGCTCCTGCTGGCGGCGCTCGGGGTGACGCTACTGCCCTGGACGATCCGCAATGTGCGCGTCACCGGGCATTTCGTCCCGACGACGCTGTGGGTCGGGCCGAGCCTGTATGACGGACTGAACGAGCACGCCACCGGCGCCAGCGACATGGACTTCGTCGACGAAGACGGCTTCTACCGGATGATGTCCGAGTACGACGCCGACCACCATTATCGCGATCTGGCGATCGATTTTGCGAAGGCGCATCCGAGACGCGCGCTGGAGCTGGCGGCCATCAAATTCTGGCGGTTCTGGAATCCGTTCCCCAACGCCGCACAGTTTGGACATTGGACGATTGCCTGGGGGATCGCACTGTGGGCGGCGCCGCTTTTGGCGCTGGCGGCGTACGGGGGCTGGCTCGCTCGCCGGTCTCTGTGGTGCTGGCTGATCCCCGCCGCTCCCGTGCTCTATTTCTCACTCGTGCATTCGGTGTTTGTCGGCTCGATCCGTTACCGACTGCCGGCCGAGTACGCACTCGTGGTGCTCTCGGCCGTCGGTTGTGGTGCGCTGGTTGCCAGGTGGCGGCCGGCCGCTCAAACATGAAATCACTGCGCCGCACGATCCTGGGCATTCTGTTTCTGCTGTTCCTCGGAGCGGCGGCCGGGGGAACCTACGTCTATATCGTCTGGTCGCGGAGTGACGAAATGCTCCGCCAGTCGGTGCACGAAAAGCTGGCGGAGATCGCTCCCGGCTGGAACATTGCCATCGGCGAGGCGCGGTTCAATCTCCTTCTGGGACAGGTGCATCTCTACGACGTGACGGTGCCGGGCGACGACCCGGCCGCCCCGCTGCTCGAGATTCCCGAAGTCGTGCTGGTCGTCGACCGCGAAGCGCTCACAACCCCGAATCCGGAGATCCGCCGCGTCCGTGCCATCCGCTCGCGCGCCCATCTCGTCCGGAGCGTCAACGGCGACTGGAACTTTCAGCGATTGCCGCCACTGCGGAATCCCATGCACGCTGTGCCCGAGTTCCGCTGGGAGCAAACGACGTTCACGGTTCGCCTCGACCACGCCGAGCCCGGCAAGGAAACCACGCTGCGGATCAGTGACGCCAGCGTGGCCATGATCCCCTCGGGCAAAAGGCAGTTCCTGATCAAGACTTCAGGAACGGTTCCGTTCGCCGACGACATGACGACCGAAGGCACCTGGAACATGGCCGACCGCTCGTGGTCAATTCGCGGAGAGGCGCGCCGGCTGCGCATCGATCGACCTCTGCTGCAAATGGCTGCCATGCTTTCTCCGGAGTTTCGTGACGGCCTGGAACAGCTCACTGCGTCTTCCGACCAACTGGAGACACAAACCGCTGCCCCGGGCGCGGGACAGGCGCCGGGTGGGTCGGCGACCGGCGACGACACCCGATCGGTGACGTTCTCGGCGGCCGCCAACGTGCAGTTCCGCGTGGCGAAATGGGGACCGGATAAACCCGCCGAGCACCAGATGTCGCTGCAAATTGTGCAGGGGGAATTCGACCATCCGGCCATTCGTTACCCGCTCAGCGATTTGCGGGGCGAGATCGCCCTCGACAATGGGCAGGTCGAAATCAAGTCCATGTCGGCCAAGAGCGGAGCGGTGCAGTTTCAGGTGGACCACGCGCGAATTCAGCAGGAGGGAGAGTTGCGGCCGGCCGACTTCGATCTGATCGTGACCGATCTGCCGCTTGACGATCGCCTGTACCGCCTGCTGCCCGTCGAAAACCGAGGCGTTTACGATTCGGTCCAGCCGAGCGGGCGCGTCGACGCGCGACTGCACTTTGAGTTCAACGGACGCGATCGCTGGGACCATGACGGGGAAGTGACCGTTCGCGATTGTGCCGCTTCGCACGTGCAATTCCCTTATCGAGTCGAGGGGATCAACGGAACGATCAAGCGGACGGGCGAGCTGATCGATTTCAAGCTCACCGGGCAATCGGGCCCGCAGCGGATCAATCTGCGCGGGCGTGTGAAGAACCCCGGCCCCGAAGCGCAGGCGCTCTTCGACATCGAAGCGAACGGCCTGCCGATCGACGAAAAGCTCCGTTCGGCATGTCCCGCGAAGTTTCAACAGGTGATCGACCGGCTGAAGGTGCAGGGAGAGCTCGACGGCACGGTGCGGCTCAGCCGCGCGGCTGGTCGCGGAAAGGCGATCGTCCCCCACATCAAGGCCCGATTGCGAAACGGCGCCCTCAACATCCGCGATTTTCCGATGCCCCTCGTGGAAGTCATGGGCGACTTCGCCGGGTCGCCGGACGACTGGGTCTTCAAAGGGTTTCGCGGACGACAGGGAATCACCGAGGTGACCTGGAGCGGCGGCTTTCGGAACGACGAAGCCGGTCTTCCCACGCTCGATGTGAACTTCGATGCCAAAAACGCCACCTGCGACCGCGCACTGCTCGCCGCCTTGCCTGTGGAATGGCAAGCTGTCTGGGCCGAGATCAACCCGCAGGGAATGCTCCATGCCGCCGGCCGTCTGGAATGGAACGCTGGGATGCCTCCCCGGATTCGCCTCGATGCCGAGCTGACCGACGGCAAGCTGGCGCTCCGATCGTTTCCCCTCCCCCTCGACGACGTGCAGGCCAAGATCGGTCTCGCCGAAGGGATCGTGACGCTCAAGTCGCTCAAGGGGCGATACAACGAAACGCGGTTCACCGCCAGCGGCTCGGCAGATTTCCCCGAACCGGGCGAGTGGCACTTGCACTTGGCCGATCTGCACGTCGACGATCTAGAAACCGACCCGCAGTTCCGCAAGGCGCTCCCCCCGGGGCTCAAGCGCATCGTCAACGCGTTCAACCCACGAGGCAAGCTCTCCATCCTGGGGACGCTCGATTTCCGCGGGAAGAAAAAAGACGGCTACGAGTTTCCCGTCACGGCCGCGTGGAGCACCGAGACGATCTACACCAGCAATACGCTCACGGCCGGAATTGACCTGAACGACATGTACGGCAAGGCCTTCTTCACCGGCACGTGGGACGGCTCGGTCATCGTCGGCGAAGGACGGATCGAGCTCGATTCGGTCAAAGTTCGCGGATTTCAACTCACCAAAGTCAGCGGACCGGTGCGCATCGACGACAAGCAGTTGATCGTCGGCTCGAAAGAGATGGCCGGCGCCGGCGAGAGCAAGGTCGTCAACAACGCCAATCGACTCACCGCGCAGTTCATCGACGGACAGATCGGGCTGGATGCCGACGTCGAGCTCGGCGACCCAATGAAGTACAAGGCCAGCATCACGTTGAGCAACGGCGAGCTCAAACGCTACGCGCAGTCGTACATGTCGAATAGCCGCAAGCTCGCCGGATTGATGAACGGCCGGATCGTCCTTCAGGGGGAGGGGACCGACCCCAATCGGCTGAGTGGTTCCGGGCAGTTGGCCATCAGCCCGGCAGCCCTCTACGATCTGCCGCTGATCGTCGCCATTTTCCAGGCCCTCACGCTGACCCCCCCCAAGAATGCGGCCTTCGATCAGGCGCAGTTTGTCTTCGACATCCGCAACAGCCGCGTGCAGTTCCAGAAGATCGACCTGGTCGGCGATGCGATTCACTTCGTAGGACGTGGCGGAGTGCGCTTCGACGGCGCGGTCAATCTCGATTTTTATTCGACGGCGGGAAGGAATCAATTGCCGATTCCGGTGGTCCGCGAAATCATCAAGATGGGGACAACCGGCTGGGTGGGAGTCAAAGTCGGGGGAACGGTCCGCGAGCCGCAGACCGAAATCAAGCCGCTCCCGCAAATCGATGAGACTCTCCGCCGATTCTTGGGGAACTTCGAACCGCGAGGCCAGAGCCGGCGATAGGTCAATGCGGGAAAGTCAGAGAGTAGGCGCGCAGGAGAGCCAACGTCCTCCTTCACGTCACGACTTCGGCCGAACCATTCTTGACTCCGTGGCTCTCCGGCGAAGGGGCGCGCGCGGGGGACGCTCGCAGCAAATGGTACTCACCGTCCGGCACGCCCGGAATCTTGAGACGACTGGCCACGAGGACCCGTGGATCGTCGGTGTCTCCCGCGTCGGCACGGCTCAACTGGATTCTTCCCAGGCAATGCTGGGCCCACAACTCGGCTGGCGAGATGCCGTGCATGAACAGCCACGTCAGAAAAACTCTGTCCCCCGAGCGATGGGTCGCCGAGGCGGCGTTGGCGATCGCAACGATCATCGAAACGTCCATAAATCCAGACCGAATCCAGTAGGTGCGTCCAGGGTGCGTCCGTCGATTTGCGGTCACATGCAGGTCATTGCGCCCTGCCCGAACAATGCCATTCTCTTACTTCATGATATCTATGGGTCGACCGTTGTAAATCTCTTTCCCGCACAGGTTCGCCGTCCCGCACAGTCCGTTTGGCAGCGATTTGCCGAAGATTGCGCCCGCAGCGATCCTATCGTCGTGAGCCGACGGAGGAACGAGCGGTTCGCGCCCCAACATCAACACCAGCGGCGCCAGAGACCCAGCCCGCTGACGATGCCGAGGCACGCGAGGATGAATGCGCTCGGTTCAGGAACGGCCGCGCTGTGAACGTCGATCTGGGTCGAAGAGCCACCCGGCTTGTCGTCGACTTGAAGCTGGAAATAGCCGGACAGCTTAACGGTCGAGAATGCCGGCAAATCGGGGAGCGATCCAGTGTCGGTGACCTTCGTGAAGAAACCACCGGGCGTCGCTCGAGTGAAGTGAATCGCGAGCGACTCGACCAGACCGTCCGTGGAGTTGGTATAGTCAATCACCGCGTCAAAGTTCACCAAGCCATCGACGATCATCGTCAGATCGTAGGCGATACCGATCGGATGAGCCGATAAGCCGTTTCCGTCAAGAGAAAACGTGCCCTCGAAATCGGCGCGGAAGGTCGCGAGCCCCGGCCCGGGCCCGGCCAAAAAGGAAGGAATGGTCTGGGAAAGGAAGGTCGTGCTCGTCGCTACCGGAGAATTCGGGATGTAGGCGACGCGTTGTCGGCGAAAAATCCCAGCTCGTCGCCAAAAAGCCCGTCGTTGTCCCGATAACCGGATCGCCGCTCAGAAGACCAAGAGATCCAGGGTTTCGGTGGATCGCCTTTCGGTAACTGGTGTTCGTCTGAAAACTTGATTGAATCGTCACGGTCAATCGCAGATGCCGTGAACATCCTGGCTTACCCGCTTTACACCAGTACAACCCCGGCAACATGGCCCGTCAAGCTCAATCGTAGAATCGTGTACCGCCATCAAACGACCGACCCGATTGGCGAACTGCCAAATCAGCGGTCTCTTTTTGACCAACGCGATCTGAATCCGCATCCGTCTGGACCGGCCTGATGGAATGACTTAGAAATCGTAAGTCAATTACTTCCGGGAATGGCGGGTGAGCGTGATGGATTGAGAGTGTAGTTCCATTGGGGACAAGTTTTCTGTCGCTGGATGT
>JAGVKR010000483.1 GCA_020050375.1 Planctomycetales bacterium | reverse complement strand
GCACAAACGGGCCGAGCTGTCGGCCGCCGGCCGCGAGCGAGTCCGCCTGCTACCCAAGCCGGCGAAGTTGTCAGCCTTCGGATTGCCCGAATTGTACGACGCCGTCGAGCGCAGCGTGCGCTGCGAGCGGTACTATCTGCGCGATCGCCATTATGTGGTCCGTGACGACAAGGTCGTCATTGTCGATGAATTCACCGGTCGGCCGTCGGAAGGGCGACAATGGCGCGACGGGATTCATCAGGCGATCCAGGCGAAGGAAGGGCTCTCGATCACGCCCGCTTCCGGGGCCGCCGCGCAGATCACCGTGCAGGAGTTCTTCGCACAGTATGCCGGTCTTGCGGGAATGACGGGGACCGCGGCTCCCTCCGGCGGCGAGTTGCGTCGCGTCTATCGTCTGGCGGTGGCAACGATCCCCACGC
This sequence comes from Planctomycetales bacterium, assembly GCA_020050375.1. GTDB lineage: Bacteria > Planctomycetota > Planctomycetia > Planctomycetales > Planctomycetaceae > SIAF01. Next base: position 4,573 of record JAGVKR010000483.1, on the reverse strand, counting down.
ATCGCCCCTGTCTCCGCGTGCAGCTTGTGGATCGGGTTCTCGCCGACGCAGAGGCCAAATGGCTGGCGATTGTCGACGAAGTCCGCACGATGCTCGATCAGGGGCGCCCCGTGCTCGTGGGAACGCGGTCGATCGACAAGTCGGAAGCGCTGGCCAACCGGCTGACCCAGGCTGGAATCGCGCATCGCGTGCTGCACGCCCGCAACCTGCCGGCCGAGGCTGAGATTGTCGCTGCCGCAGGCGAGCGTGGGTCGGTGACTGTCGCCACCAATATGGCCGGCCGTGGGACCGACATTCGACTGGCATCGGGAGTCGCCAACGCGGGTGGCCTGCACGTCGTCTGCTCCGAGCTGCACGATGCGGCCCGGATCGATCGGCAGTTGATCGGCCGCTGCGCCCGCCAGGGAGATCCCGGCAGCTACCGGCAGTTTCTAGCTCTCGACGACGAGATTCTCGATAATGGATGGGGACCGGAACGAGCCGCGCGGTTTCGCAGGAAATACGCCGGGGCGAGCGAGTCGCTCGATTCGCTGGCGGGATGGTTCTACCGCGCCCAGCGCCGCGTCGAACGGCGGCACCGCTCCGACCGGCAATTGCTGATCCATCAGGCGACCGAGCGCCGACTGCTGCACGAGCGGATGGGGCAGGACCCGTGGCTGGATGCGGGTGACGGGAGTTGAGGGGGAGGCGGAGAGACAGAGAGACAAGGAGACGGAGAGTGGGGGAGACGGGGAGATCGCGACGGTCGATCGCATTTTCTCCCTCACTCCCCATCTCTCATTCTCCTTGTCTCTCCTTCTCTCCGTCTCCCGCTCCCTCCCCCAGTGCTTCGAGCTTCGCAATGAATTCCGGCGACATGCCGGCGGCGAGGCGGGGGTCGCGGTGGAACGTGCCGCCCCGCGATTTTTCGGGACGCAGCGGCCACTTCAGGTGGGCCGTGTAGGCCTCCCAGTCGGAAAGCTCCGGCGACTTCAACATCCGCAACCAGTGCAGGCCGAAGGCGACGTGCTGGATCTCGTCGCGGTGAATGGCCCGCATCACTCCCGCGCTCCGCTCGTCTCCCGCCTGGCGGAACCAGGTTTCGAACTCGAGCGTGTGATCGAGGTTGCACCCCTCGAAGGTGAGGGGAAGTCCGGCCAGATAGTCGAGCAGCGACCGGAACTCCTGGGCCTTGTTCCAGAAATAGCCGTTGACTGAGAGCTCGCCGAATTGCATGCCCAGCTCGCGCAGCCGGTCGAGATGCAGGCGCGTGTGACGCTGCTCGTCGGCCATGACGCGGATCAACCCCCGGCGAAATTCAGGCGGCGCTTCGGGAAAAGCGAGCAGGACAAAGGCCATCACTTCCAGCGCCTGCAACTCGTGATTGGCCATGATGTGATGGGCGACCGCCCGGCGGCGCGGCTCTACGAACGTCTCCGGTCGAGGCATCGGCGGCGATTCGCGCCGACCGCAGAACAGCAACTCAGGCGGGCGGGCGGGGAACGCCGGTCGTTCGGGCAATCCGGGCGCCTCGTCGCTGGCCGCTCCGACAAACGGAACGAGCTTCGCGTCGATCGACGGCGATTCCAGTATCTGTCGCGCGAAGTCTCGGAGTTCCATGCTGCAGGTTTCCCGGGCTGTTTCATCCCCGAGTTCGGATGGATTTGGAAGAGCTGGGAGATGCTGCCACGTTTTGAGACGGCTGTTCCGTTCCCTCCCGCAACAAATCGAGGTATGGCCGATAGGCGTAGAATCTGCCCCAGGCTTGTTTGGTAACTTCTTGGAGCAAACCCGCTTTTTCCAGTTTCGCCAATAGCGCATTTGCCGTCGGCTGACTGACTTGAATCGCCGAAATGACTTCGTTTGCGCCGGCGTACGGCCGACTGTAGAGCTGGTCGAGAAGTCGCAGCGCGTTCGTTGCGCCCCTCGGCAACTCACGATGAATCAACGCCTGATGCTGTTGTCGAAGGGTGAGAATCTTTCGCGCGGTTTCGGTTGCCTGTTTTGCCACTTCCGAGACTCCGCGCAGAAAGAACTGGACCCATTCTTCCCACTCTCCCTGCAAGCGAACCGCGTTCAAACGGTTGTAGTACTCCTCACGATTGGCTTTGAAAAAGTAGCTCAAGTATAAAAGCGGCCGGCTCATGGCAGCGTTGTGACACAGGAGGAACGTAATCAGAAGCCGGCCGATCCGACCATTTCCATCTAGAAACGGGTGAATGGTTTCAAACTGCGCGTGAACAAGAGCGCACTTGATGAGCAGCGGGATTTCGACATCGGAATGCAGGAATTTCTCCAGCTCACCGAGTGCAGCCTGCATCTCATGAGGAGGGGGCGGAACAAACGACGCGGTGGCAATCGTGCTTCCCTGAGGACCAATCCAATTCTGTGACGTGCGGAATTCGCCGGGCATCCGGTTGCTGCCACGGCCATCCTTCATCAGTTCACGGTGAATTTCGCGGATCAACCGAAGCGAGAGGGGGAGTCGTTTGAGTCGTTGGAGACCGTAGTTCATTGCCGCAACGTACCGGACAACTTCCGCGGCATCCGATGGCCGCTCTCTGTGCTGCGAGGCGACCTCGTATTCGAGCACGTCATCAAGCGATGCTTGTGTTCCCTCAATCTGCGAACTGAGCAGCGCTTCTTTGCGAACATACATCGAAAGGAAGAGATCTGGATTCGGGAGATTGACCGTTAACCCATCCAGCCGCCCCAACTCGATTGCAGCATCGTTCAAAAGACACTGCAACTTCCCGGAAGCATTGAGGGGAGGCGAAGAGGGAGGAAGCGGTGCGGGGACGAATGCCCGGTAATTCGTCGGCTGCCGCACGTATTTGCCTGCTCGGTTTGAGATTACGTCAGCCATGATCGACAAAAAATGAGAATGGGGAGTTCCTTTTGAAGCTCAAGCAGTCGCAAAGGATACCTTTTGGAGCTCGTCATACAAAATAAGACTCGGATTGTTAAATTATATTTCCAGTCGAATTTCATCTCACGAATGATCGTCGGAATGACTGGTAGCCGAACGTACTGCACGGACTCGTCATGGCTTGCGGTTCCCAATAGTTGACCGTCTGCATCAAACACAGCGACAGAAATCCGATATTCAGTGCCGACGAACTGAGAAACGCCGCGCTTCAGAAACGCCGTCAAACGAGAGTCCTCGTCCAACTTGAACGTTCCTGACCCAATGGAAACGATGTGCCGGGCTCCCTCGCCGACCTTGACGGGAATGGATCGAACGCGGATCGCAAGTGTTTCGCCAAGTTTTAGTGCAATCGCCCCAGGTAGTGACCACTTGGCAGGTTTTTCCTCAGATTGTGCGGCGTCTGAATACGACAACCCGCCGGCTACCCCGGCGAGCATCGATAAAACTCGTCGTCTGTCCATTCTGCGATCCTCCGGTCATTCCTTCTGCTTCGACTGCTAAAACGCCAGCACACGGCGGGGATTCTCGACGAGAATTGTGAGGATCTCGGCCTTCGAGACGGACAGTTTGCCGAGCGCTTCGACGAGCTTCGTGGTCACGGTCGTGTAGTCGGCTTTCCCCGAATTCCAGTCTTCCACGCGCTTCGTCGCCTCCTTGTCCTTCGAAAAACTGAAGGGGGCGCTGTCGTGGCTGACGAGGAGCTGCTTCACGAAGCCGGCTTGAATCAGGCTGGCGATCTGCCGCGCTTGCTTGTCGACCGGGTATTGCCCGCTCCCCACGCGATCGAATTGCACGTAGCAGCCGAGCTTCGCAATCAGTCGATGATAGTCGTTCGCTTCGTCGTGCTGGCGATCGTCCTGATGCCCCTGATGCCCGATGATGATTCGTTCGGGCGCCGCGCCGTGCTTGAGCAATAGTTCCGCTTCTTCCAACCCGCCCCCGCGGGTCGTATGCGTGGTGATCGGGCAGCCGGTTTCCTTGCTCGCCATCGCCGCAGCAATGTGGATGCTCCGCTCGCTGGGAGTCAGGAAGGTGCTCGTGCCGATCTTCATGATTCCTGCCTGGATATCGGTGAATCGCTCACCCCATTGGCCACTCGGGTCTTCCATGCCGGTCGTGATTTCGCGAACGAACAGCGCCGCCATTTGTTCCAGACCGGCCGCAGTCTTTCCGAGCTCCAGAGCCCAGGGATGTTGCGGCGCTGCGGCCTCGCACCAGAACCCGCTGCTGGCGATGATGCGCACTTTGGTCCGCCGGGCGAGGTCGGCGAGCAACTGCGGATAGCGCCCCACCCGGATGGGAGTCGCTTCGACAATCGCGCCGGGGCCTTCCTCGGCCGGGAGTGTGCTGTGAAACGCATCAAGCAATTGGGCCGTTTCGACCAGGAACTTCTCGCGGACCGCCGCGATCGGCGCGGGGGGGGTTCCAAACAGCTCCGATCGATCGACCAGCGGCGCGTGCTCGTGCATCAGAGTCGCTCCGAGTTTTTCCGGAGCAACGGGGCCGAGAACCGTGCGAACTTTTGGCTCTGCGGCTGCACCTTTCGAGAACGCGTAATGCGGCCCCCACCCGACAACGACTGCCGACGCGACCGCGTGGGCGGCCTGCTTGAGCATTCTGCGACGCGAAAGTTTCGTCATGGAAGAATCGAACCACCGTGGGTTG
>JAGVKR010000133.1 GCA_020050375.1 Planctomycetales bacterium | reverse complement strand
GACCGAGTGCATGGTCTATGGCTTCAACATGACCGGCATGCCGATGCGGGCGGGAAGCTGCGGCCGGGCGGGGCCGGGAACCGTGATCGAGCTGATGGACGACGACATGCGGCCCGTGCCCACGGGCCAGGAAGGGGTTCTCTGCGTCCGCCGCGATTCGCACCCGGGAATGATGAAGGAATACTGGAACAAGCCGCGACAGACCGCCGAGATCTTCCGCGGCGACTGGTACTATTCCGGCGACGTCCTCACCCGCGACGCCGACGGGTATTTCTGGTTCCAGGGACGCAACGACGACGTGATGAAGGCGAGCGGCTATCGCATCTCGCCGTTCGAAGTCGAGAGCGGGCTCGTCAGCCACCCGGCGGTGCTGGAAGCCGCCGCCGTCGAAAGCCCCGACCCGATCCGCGGCCTCGTCGTCAAGGCGTTCGTCGTCCTTCGGCCGGAATTCGGCCCGAGTGACAACCTCGCCGCCGAGATTCAGGAGCACGTCAAGCGGTCGATCGCGCCTTACAAATACCCGCGCAAGATCGAATTCGTCTCCGCGCTCCCGAAAACTCCCTCCGGCAAAATCAAACGCCGCGAGTTGCGGGAACGAGAACGCACCGCCGGCCAGGTCGAGCGCCCGTGACGCCGCGGCGGGATGGCTGTTGAAAAACGGGGACTGGCTCCGGTCGCCAGCGCGAAAACAGCCGAATATCGCGTGTTGCGAGGTTCCTGTCCCCCTTTTTCAACACGCTGATAGCCCTCCCTCCGAACGGGGAGAGTGCCGACTTCCCCCCGTTCGCGGGGGGATTGAGGGGGGGGGCAGCGTCTCAATTCGGCCCACGCGGGGCATAAGTCACGGCGCTGTTTGCGGTTCCTGGCACTTTTTCTGTTGATGTTAGTGTGCGTTTCGCAACTGATTCAGGTCGGTCGCGCCGTTGGCCTTCGTCAGGGTCATTCGACCCGTCGCCATGAAGCAGTTCGTCGCACTCGCTCGTGTCAGCAGCCGGGAACAGGAACGCGAGGGCTTTTCCCTCGAAGTGCAGGAAGACGGGCTGAAACGCTACGCGGCCCAGGCCGGCGGCGAAATCGCCAAGCTGTTCAAGATCGCGGAAACCGCCAGCAAGGGCGAGGAACGCAAGACGTTCCGCGAGCTGATCGCCTACGCCAAGAAGAACGCTGCCTTCCTTGATGGACTGCTCTTCTACAAGGTGGACCGTGCCGCCCGCAACCTTTTCGATTACGTGGAACTGGAGCGGCTGGAGTCCGAATACAACCTGCCGTTCATTTCCGTATCGCAACCGACCGAGAACACGCCCGCCGGCCGCATGATGCGGCGGACGCTTGCCAACATGGCGAGCTTCTATACCGAGCAGCAATCGGTGGATGTCCGCGAGGGGCTATCCCGCCGCGTGCACGAAGGCTGGTTCGTCGGCCTGGCTCCCTATGGTTATCGCAACGTTCGCAAGGATGGCCGTGGCATCGTCGAGGTTGATCCCGACGCGGCCGCGAACGTGAAGCGTATCTTCCACCTCTACGCCTTTGAGAACCTGACGCTGGACGGCGTGACGGAGCGGGTCAACGCCGAAGGCCGCCTATGGCGGAAGTCACAACCGAAGTTCCCACGTAGCTCGATTCACAACATCCTGAAGGACCGGGCCTATCTCGGTGAACTGCTCCACAAGGGCGAGTGGTATCCGGGTAAACATGAGCCGCTAATCGACCGGGCCACCTGGAACCGGGTGCAGGCCCTGCTTGGAGGTCACGTTTACCATTCCCAGACATTGACCTATGCCGGGCAACTGATCCAGTGCAGCCACTGCGGGCATCCGATCACGGGCGAGCTGGTGAAGAAGAAGACGAAGGACGGCGTTCGCCACCACGTCTATTACCGCTGCACCTACTACAACCGCGAGGATCACCCGCGTATCCGCGTCCGCGAAGCCGACATCGAAGCCCAGGTCATGGCGATCTTCGGCAAGATGAAGGTGGAGGACGAAGGCGTCCGCGACTGGTTCCGCATGGTGCTGGCGTCGCAAACCCGCGATGCCCAAGCCGACAGCCGCGCTCAACGCGAGGAATTGACCCGGCAGGAAACGCTCATCATCCAGCAGCAAGACCGGCTGCTCAACATGCGGCTGGCCGAAGACATCGACCAGGAAGTCTTCGCCAAGAAGCACACGGAGCTACGCGACCGGCTTGCCTCGATCAAGCTGCAACTCGACGTGCTCGACCGCTCCCACGACGAAACGGCCGAGTTGGCGGCGAAAGTTTTTGAACTCTCGCAAACCCTGAAAGAGCAATGGCTTACCGCCGACTACGCTGCGAAGCGTCGATTGCTCGAAATCGTGTTTTTGAACTGCGTTCTCGACGGCGTAACTCTTGTCCCTGAAATGAGAAAGCCCTTCGACGTTCTCGCCGAAGGGCTTGTTTCAGAGAATAGTCGGGGAGATGGGATTTGAGCCGTCACCTCCGCGCTGTCACCACTGATCCTACCGCTCGCCGCCGAGAAGACAAGGCGCTTTTCAATTTATATTCGTCGTATGACAACGGTTCCATGTGACCGATTGCAGCGTCGTAACGCCGCGGGCGGGGCTTAATCGCATCACCGTCGGTCGTGTGTTATTATCCTTGCGCGCCTTGGTGAAAGGTCGCCATCAGTTCGCGATCCTTGTCGCTGCCGTGTGCCTTGCCTCACACCGCGCCGAGACACACATCGGAGGTTCAGATGAAGACGCAGGGCGAGATTGAAGCGGCCGTTTGCGAGGGAATCAGCCACTTCGAGCAGGAATACATGGGTCGCGGACCCAAAGATGTGCATACCCACCTGCTCGATGATCTGCTGGTGGTTCGCTTGCAGGGCGTCCTGACGGCAGCCGAGCAGCACTTGGTCAAAGCCCTCGAACCCGACAAGGGGCGGGATCTGCTCAAGCAGGTTCGAACGCACCTCATTGAAACGGCGCGGCACTTGTTGGAAGCGATGATCGCCAAAGTGACCGGGGTCAAGGTCCTGAGCCTGCACCACGACATCAGCACGGTGACGGGCGAAGAGGTCATCCTCTTCACTCTGTCCGAATCGCCTCTGGTTCGCGAAACCAAGAGAAGATAGCGCTCTATGATCCGCACCCGTCGCTTGCTCATCGGGCTGCTGTTCGCCGCGACCTTCGCCGCAGCCGACATGCCACGGACGCCCAAACATCCCGCGACCGATACCTATTTCGGGATCGAAGTCACCGACGACTATCGCTGGCTGGAAAACGGCGACGATCCCGAGGTTCGCCGCTGGAGCGAAGAGCAAAGCGCGCACACGCGTCAGGTGCTCGAAGCGTTGCCCGATCGGTCCAGATTTGCAAAGCGACTGGAAGAGCTGAACCTCGGCGCCTCGCCCGACTATCTCGGGCTGAGCAGCGCGGGAGGCCGCCTGTTTGCCCTCAAGCAGCAGCCTCCCCGCAACCAGCCCCTGCTGATCGCCCTCCGCTCGGCCGACGATCTCGAATCCACGAAGATCATCGTCGATCCGCATCAGTTCGACTCTAAAGATGCGACGGCGATGGACTTTTACGTCCCTTCGCACGACGGCAAGCTGGTCGCGGTCTGTCTCTCGAAAGGAGGCAGCGAGGATGGCTCCGTTTCGGTGTTCGAGACTGAAACCGGGTGCATGCTCAAAGACGTCGTCCCCCGCGTCAATTATCCGACGGGAGGCGGAAGCGTCGCCTGGAATGCCGATTCCACTGGCTTCTGGTACACGCGTTATCCGCGCGGCGACGAGCGTCCGCCCGCCGACCAAAACTTCTACCAGCAGATCTACTTCCACAAACTGGGAACTCCCCCCGAGCAGGACCGCTATGTGCTGGGGAAAGACTTTCCGCGCATTGCCGAAATTGATCTCGACGCTTCCGAAGACGGCCGCTGGGTCCTGGCGACGGTTGCCAACGGCGACGGAGGCGAGTTCGCGCATTACCTGCTCGGCCCGTCGGGCGATTGGACACAGATCACGAAATTCTCCGATCTTGTTCCCCAGGTCAAATTCGGGCCGGAGGGCACGCTGTTTCTCCTCTCTCACCAAGGCACGCCCAAGGGGAAGATTCAGCGGCTGCCGAGAGACAAGCCGCAGCTCGCCGCTGCGAAAACGATCGTCCCTGAATCCGACCTCGTGATCCGCAGCCTCACCCCGACGCGGAGCATGCTCTATGTCGTCGACTTGGCCGGCGGACCGTCACAGTTGCGCGCCTTCGACCACGACGGCAAACCGCTGTCGGTCCCGGAGACGAAACCGATCTCGTCGATCGGTCAAGTGGTCAAGCTCGAAGGCGATGTCGTTCTCTTTCGCACCGAGAGCTTTCTCGAACCGGCCGCCTGGTATCGGTTCGACCCGAAAAGCGGCAAGAGCACGCGAACCGCCCTGTTCCGCACGACGCCGGCCGATTTCAGCGATTGCGAAGTCGTCCGCGAGTTCGCCACCTCGAAAGACGGCACGCGCGTCCCGCTGAACATCCTCCGCCGCAAAGGGATCGAGCTGAGCGGCGCGAACCCCACCCTGCTCTACGGCTACGGTGGTTATGGAATCAGCCTCTCGCCGGCGTTTCGTCCCAGCCGCAAGGTGTGGCTCGATCGTGGCGGCGTGTTGGTGATCGCCAACCTCCGCGGCGGCGGCGAATTCGGCGAAGACTGGCACAAAGCGGGCCATCTCACCCGCAAGCAAAACGTGTTCGACGATTTCGCGGCCTGCGCGCAGCACCTCATCGATCGCCGCTACACAAACCCCAAAAAACTCGCGATCGAAGGGGGGAGTAACGGGGGCCTCTTGATGGGGGCCGCCCTCACGCAACACCCGGCGCTCTTCGCCGCCGTTATCGCCCACGTCGGCCTGTTCGACATGCTTCGCGTCGAGCTGCACCCGAATGGTGCGTTCAACGTCACCGAGTTCGGGACCGTCAAGGACCGCCCGCAGTTCGACGCGCTGTTCGCCTATTCCCCCTACCACCATGTTCAGGATGGCACGACCTATCCAGCGTGTCTCCTGCTGACCGGCCACAACGACGGACGGGTCGACCCGCACCATTCCCGAAAGTTTGTCGCCCGCCTACAGGCCGCAGCCCCTTCCGGTTCGGCAAAGCCGGCGCTGCTTCGCTACAGCTTCGACACCGGCCACGGCATGGGAACGCCCCTCGCCGAACGCATCGCGCAGGACGCCGACGTCTACGCCTTTCTGGCGTGGCAATTGGGGATGAGTGGCGGCGCGGAGGGTCGCAAGTGAGAAGGGAGAGCGGAAAGCGAAGTGGGAATGCGGAGTTCGGAATTCGGAGTGTGGAGTTGGCGATGTGACGGCGGATGAGTCGTGTGCTCGGTATCCTGTGCGAGCAGCGAGTGTCCGTCGAAAGGTGGTTGATGATGCGTCGAATGCGAGCTGTGACCTCCGCATACGTTCTTCACCTCATTCTGGCAGTGCTGATGCTGGTCGGCGGTTCATCGTCCTTGCGGTCGGAGAATCCTCCCGTTCGAAAGTCGTCCGATCGCGATAGCAAGCCCGCGTTGGAGTTGTCCGTCGCGCAATGGAAACAGCTCGACCCGACGGTCGACAATGGCCTCGCGTTTCTGGCAACGCAGCAGGAGGTCGACGGCTCGTTCCCCACGTTGCCGCATGCCAAGCCCGGCGTGACTGGCTTGTGCGTCCTGGCCTTCCTGTCGCGCGGACATCTGCCGAACGAAGGGCCCTACGGCCGGCACGTTCAGCGCGGCATTGAATTCGTCTTGTCGCAGCAGCGGACCGACGGCTTGCTCACGATCCAACAGGTCGAGCCCACGCTCGTCTCGCACGGCGTCTCGCACGCCGGATCGTACAACCACGGAATTGCCGGTTTGATGTTGAGCGAAGTCTACAGCGCCTATTACTGCAGCCAGGCGATGTTCCAGCTCGGGGGCGAGCACTGGAGTCGTTTCTATCCGCCGCTTATGAGCACGCTGGCCCGGAATCAGCGACCCGACGGTTCGTGGAATCGCGAAGGAAGCGGCGATACGACGCGCTACGGAAACGCCTATTCGTCGGCCCTGGCGATCCTCGCCTTGACTCCGCCGTACCAGCTCCTGCCGATTTATCAGCGCTGAATACGACCTCAACTCACAACTCACCTACGGCTGTGCGCCCGCTACGGCTGCCGCCCCCTTCGGCACGAGCCGCGCCAGGCCGAGCGTGGCCCACGAGCTGGCGGAGCAGACGATCGGC
>JAGVKR010000758.1 GCA_020050375.1 Planctomycetales bacterium | reverse complement strand
GCTCGTAACCGGCCGCTTCGACCATTTGTCGTTCGACCGGCCGGCCCGACCCGACGAACACGATTCGACACGCGCCGATCACGTTCTGCAGCTCGGCTGAAACCGCCAGACCGGGAGTCAGATGCCCGCCGGTCCCGCCGCCGGCGAAAAGGTATGTGTCGCGTGTCGTCACAGCGCGGATAGGACTCGAAGAAAAATGGCGCTTGCGGCCGAACGTCGGGCCGACTCAGTTGCGCAGAGTCTTACCCGAATCGGTCGCCGTTGAAAACGTGGAATCAGTGCCAATCCAGTTCGGCGTGCTGAGCGGTTCGACTGCCGACGCTTCCCGCGTCAGGCTCAGCACGATCCCCAGCGCGATCAGGCTCACGACGAGATTGCTGCCCCCGTAGCTGATGAGCGGATGGGGGATCCCTTTGGGAGGGACCATCGCGGTGACGACGGCGATGTTCAGCGTCACCTGCACGATCAGTTGCGTGAGCAGCGTGAACGCCGCGTTGCACCCGAACGTTCGCGTCTCGAGCCGATTGATCAGCCGCAACCCGATCACGTAGAGCCCCAGCCAAAGGGCCATTACGCTCAACGTGCCGAGCAGGCCCAATTCTTCGCCGATGACGGCGAACACGAAGTCGGAATTCGCCTCGGGCAGAAAACTCAGCTTCTGGAAGCCGCGCCCCAGCCCGACGCCCCACGTTCCACCGGCCCCCAGCGTCACCAGCGATTGCTTGAGGTGGTACGGGGCCTGCGTCCAGTCGGTCCAGGTCACGAGAAAATCGGCGATCCGCTGCATCTGATACGGCTTGTGCCACACCGCCAGCGCGACGGCGGGAAGCGCGGCCCCTCCCGCGAGAAGAAAGTTGCGGAGCGGCCAGCCCCCCACCCAGAGCGCGATCGCCCCCCCCGTCGCCAGGAACAAGGCCGTTCCCAGGTCGGGCTGCAACATCACCAAAGGCACGACGAGAAGGACCGGAAAGGCGACCGGAAGCGTTCCCTGCAGCCACTTGTCCAGTACGGCCCGACGGCGCTCAATCAGGCAGCAGACGTACAACGGCAGCGACAGCTTCACCAGCTCCGCCGGTTGGAACGACAGCCCGCCGTGCCGAAACCAGCGCTGCGCGCCGTTGACGCGAGACCCAACGCCGGGCAACAGGACGAGAATCAACAGCGCAAACGTCCCCCAGAAGAACCACGGCGCGCCCCATCGCCAGATCGAGGGGGGCGTGCAAGCGGCACACGTCGCCGCAACCAGCCCGAGCACGACAAACGTCAGGTGCCGCGAAAGGAAGATCTGCTCCACCTCACTCGGGCGCGACGTGATGCTCGCGCTGTGGACGATCAGAATGCCGAACCCCAGCAGGACGGCAGCGAACGTCACGAAGAGTTTTCGTTCCTGATCCACGGTTCGACGAGGAGTGGAAGAGATCGAGAGTGAAAGAGTTGAAGTGACGCTGAGGACTGGGGACTCAGTGCCCAGTTGGCCAATCCACGGTGTCCAAGTCCGATACTCGCCGACGAGGGGCATCGCTTATGTTCGGCGCTTGGGCACCGACGGCTGGACAGCCGGGAGACCTGTAGCGATTCTGCCGATCGTGACCGATCGATTCGCAGGGCTCAGCGAATCTGCAGGCTGGCGATGCCGACGATGGCGAGCAGGGCGGCCACAATCCAGAAGCGGACGACGATCTTCATTTCGTGGTGACCGCGGAACAGGAAATGGTTGTGGAGCGGGCTGCAAGCGAGCAGCCGCGTCCGGGTCCCGCGAAACCACAGCACCTGGAGGACGACGCTCAAGGTTTCGATCACGAAAATCCCTCCGACAATCACCAGGAGCGCTTCCTGCCGCGTGACCAGCGCCGCAAGGCCGATCAAGCCACCGAGAGGGAGCGAGCCGGCGTCGCCCATAAAGACCTGCGCCGGATAGCAATTGAACCACAAAAAGCCCAACACCGCTCCCACCGTGGCCCCCATCACAATCGTCAGCTCCCCAGCACCGGCGAGGTAAGGAATCTGCAGGTATCCGGCGATGACCTTATGCCCGGCCAGATACGTCAGGGCGACAAACGCCGTACCGGCAAAGATCGTGCAGCCGCCGGCCAGACCATCGAGCCCGTCGGTCAGGTTGACGCCGTTCGTCATCGCAACGAGGACGAACATACTCCACGCGATGAAACCGACCCCAAGATAGAGCCGCCCGTCTCCGAACGGCAGGAGCAGGTCGAGCCCCAGCGGAACGTCGCGGTGATGCTCGTACAAAAGTCCGCCAACAACCCCGGCGATGACCAACTGCCCCAGCAGTTTCTGGCGAACGGTCAACCCGTTGCGCTGGCTCCTGAGCTTGATCCAGTCGTCGAAAGCCCCCAGCGTGCCGAATCCAACGGCCGTCAGCACGCCCAATTGCACATACCGGCTCGAAAGATCTCCCCAAAGCAGCACCGAGACAAGGACCGCGCCAAGAATGAACAACCCGCCCATCGTGGGAGTTTTGTTCTTCGAAGCCTGGATCTCGTTGAGGCGTTCGGAGGCGCTTGCCACCCGCTCGACAAAGCGTCCCTTGAGCCAGCGAATCGCGATCGGCCCCAGGAGCACCGCCAACAGAAACGACGTCACGCTGGCGAGCGCCGTCCGCGCCGTGAGAAACACGCGCGAGTCGCCGGAAGTCTGCGACTCCAGCCCGCGCCAGATCGGCCCGAAATGTTGAAGCAGCCAGATCAGCATGTGGGGAGCTGAGGATCGAGGATTGAGGATCGAGGATCGCGAAGAGAATCATTCATGGCAGTCTCCTCTATCTTCGATCTTCTATCTTCGATCCTCGAAAAAGCAAAACGGGCGCCGAAGCAACCGCTCCGGCGCCCGGTCGAATATAAAAGCTCTACTACGAAGCGACCTTTGGAGTGAAGACCCAGAAATCACTTGACCCAAAAGTCTTGAATGCTTCTGCTCAGTGGAAGCTGAACAGTGCCCTGGGATTCCCGCAAATCCGGTGCACGTAGTAGAACTTCGGTTGTTTTGATGTGAAAAGTGGAAGGGAGTAAGGAGAAGAGGGCAAGGCCGATTGACGCTCTCACTGCTGTCTTCTGTAGCTCTGCATTCACGCGACGGCCCGCGCCGCCAGGCTCATTGTCTGTCGAGTTGTTGCTTCTCTTCCTTGCTGTTTGAGCCACTGGACGATTCGTTCCATCCGCATTCCCCGTGAGCCTTTGACGAGGATCACGTCGCCGGGGGTGAGCCAGCAATCCAAAACCGCGTACAACGTTTCCAGATCGTGACAGTCGGCAATCACGTGTCGATTCATTCCGGCCCGCAACGCTCCGTCCGCCACATGCTTGGCCTGCTCGCCGAACGCCAGCAGACGGTTGATTCGCATGTCGGCGACGCATGCCCCGAGTTCCCGGTGGCAGCGGGCCGAGTCTTTTCCCAATTCCAGCATATCGCCGGCGATCAGCAGGCGATTGCCGCTGGCCGGCCAATCCCGCAGACACAGGCACGCCGCCTGCATCGACAGCGGGTTCGCATTGTACGTATCGTCGATCAGCGTCCAGGCTCCCACTTGTTCAGCTTTGCAGCGGCCGGGTGCTCCGGTGAATCGCTGGAATCCCTCGGCGATTGCCGCAACGTCCATCCCGATTTCTTTCGCCACCCCCAGCGCGCAGAGGGCCGCCGTCAGATAGTGTCGCGCCGGGGCCGGTATTTCGTAATCACAACGGTCGACGCAAAACCGCAAGCGTCCTGGTTCGAAGGTCACATTCGTTGCTTGGATCGCATTCTGCGATCCCTCGCCGACGTGGATTACCGAGCAGGCGGCACGGCGCGCCATATTCCGCATTTGTTCGTCGTCCCCCGGGACCACGGCAAACCCGTGAGCCGGTAACGCTTCCAGCAGCTCTCCTTTTCCCTGATAAATATTTTCAAGGCTACCGAATGTCTCCAGATGGGCCGGACCGACGCGCGTCAGCACCCCGGCTTCCGGGCACGCAATCTCACACAAGTGTCGAATATCACCCACGCGGGCGGCCCCCATCTCCAGCACGCCGAACTCGTCGTCATTGCCGAGCTCGAGCAGGCTCAAGGGAAGACCGACCTCGTTGTTGTAGTTTTGTCGACTCTGTCTCCCGGCGTGACGGGCCGAGAGGACGGCATGAATCATTTCCCGTGTCGTTGTCTTCCCGACGCTGCCCGTGACGCCGATCACCATTGTCTCACGCTGTTGGCGATACCAGCGGGCAAAATCCGCCAGGGCCTGCAACGTGTCGTCAACGACAATCATTTGTCCCTTCAAATCTTTGGCCCGCGAGCGAGCCACGATGGAACCGATCGCTCCCCGGCGCCGGGCGGCGTCGACGAAATCGTGCCCGTCATGGTTCTTTCCCGACAAGGCCCAGAACAAGTCTCCTTCCTGGATGTTTCGCGAATCGGTCGAAACCCGTCGGATCACAGGCGCAACGCCCGACAGTCCCGGGGCGTTGCCACGGATGGCCGAGAGCAGGTCGGTGAACGGGACCGGTTCCATGACGCGCCAAACAGGCTCTGGATCAGACAGTCATCGGATTGTGTCTTGGCAGATGCGGGTGCGCTCCCGCGCGAGAGGGGTAGAGAGTTGTCAGGCACTCGCGGGCCGTTTCGCGATCGTCGAACGGCTGACGCAGCGTGCCGGTGATTTGTTCGGTTTCATGGCCTTTGCCGGCGATCAGCACGGCGTCCCCCGGACAAGCGTGTTGCAAGGCCCAGCGAATGGCCCGCTCGCGATCGGCTTCGACATACGGCTGGCGGCGCTGGCCGGCGAAACCTGCCAGAATGTCGTCGATGATCGCCTGTGGATCTTCAGTGCGGGGATTGTCGCTCGTGACGACCGGCAGGTCGGCTTCCATGGCCGCCTTTCCCAGGAGCGGGCGTTTCGTCTTGTCGCGGTCTCCGCCGGCGCCGAACACGCAGATGATTCGACCGGACGTCAGCGGCTTGAGCGCCCGGATGGCATGCCGCAGAGCGTCTTCGGTGTGGGCATAATCGACAAACACGCTGAACGGTTGCCCGCAATCCACCGGTTCCATCCGACCCGGGACCGAGGTGAGCGCTTCGATGCCCAGAGCGATCTGCTCGGGCGTTGCTCCGAAATGCGCCGCCGCCGTCGCCGCCGCCAGGCAATTGGAGACATTGTGCCGACCGATCAGCCGCGTCTGAGCGATCACGTGGCGCGCGTCGAGCATCAGTCGAAAACGGGTTCCCCGCAACGTGGATTCGAGGATCTCGGCCGTCACGTCGGCGGGACGATCGAGGCCGCAGGTCAACACGCGCTTGGGAGCCTCTTCGAGGCACGAGCGGCTTCCCGCGTCGTCGACGTTGATCACCGCCAGACCCGCCGGTTTGAGAGAATCGAGGATCCGCAGCTTGCTCTGACGGTAGGCCGCGAATGTCTGGTGATAATCGAAATGATCCTGCGTGATGTTGCCGATCACGGCCACGTCAAGCAGCGTTCCCGCCGTGCGACGCTGGTCGAGGGAATGGCTCGAAAGCTCGATGGCCGCGTGCGTCGTTCGCCGCGAGACCATCGCCGCCAGCCAGCGGGCCAGTGTCGCCGAATCGGGCGTCGTGAGGCTCGATCGTTCGCAGACGTCGCCGTCGTGGTACTCGATCGTCCCCAGAAGCCCGGTGGCACAGCCAGCCGCCTGCAGAATCGAGCGGATCAGCCAGGTCGTCGTCGTCTTGCCGTTGGTTCCGGTGACCCCCGCCAGCCCCAGGTTTCGGGACGGATGGGCCATGAGCGCGTTCCACAGTTCGGCGTAGGCCCGTCGCACGTCCGGGATGACGCACTGCGGCACCGAAACGTCGGCCAATGGATGATCGACCAGGAGCGCCGAAGCCCCCCGAGCGAGCGCTTCGCGGACATGCTCGTAGCCGTTGACGCGTGTCCCGCGAATCACGGCGAACAGGGCATTCGGGCGACATTCGCCGCTCTTCTCGGTGGCGAACGTGACCCGCAGATCGCCGCAACCCACAAAGCTCGCCTGAGGCAGCAGGCGGCGCAGGTTCACCGGCACGGGAACGTGCGGAGCCCACGGCATCGGCGGAGAGAGAGGGGGGTTGAGCATCGCAGCAAATGTCGAATCCGTGTGTATCATGCGCTGTGACGGGAGCGTCCTTGCCCCGTCACAGCGCGCGTTTCGATTCCCCAGTCACGTGCTGGAGGGGAAGGCCGTCGGAATCCATTCCAAGCGGCTGACGTGACCGTGTACGCGGGGAATCGAGGCGTGAATTGTTGGTGTTTCTGAATGTCGAAGTGATTGTTCGTTCGAGGCGGGCGGCATTCTCAACATTCGCGAAAAACGGTCAACCGGTCTTTTGACAATTTTTCAGCCGGCTTGTAATCGTTACACTGACGGTTTCGCATGGGGTGAATTCCCGCATGAATTACTTCGCGCACGGCGTGCGTTTTCTCGATCGGCCGTACTTTCTCGCCGGAACCGCTCTCCCCGACTGGCTGTCGGTCGTCGATCGGCAGGTGCGTCTGCGGGCGCGGCGCGTCGAGCCGTTTGCCAGCGGCGATGCGACTCCCGAGGCCGAATTGGCCGCGGGGGTCATGCAGCACCTCCGCGACGATGCGTGGTTTCACGCGACCCCGATCTTCGCGCGGGTGACTGCCGAGCTGACCCTTCTATTCCGCGACGCGCTCCCTCCCGACGACGACCACCGCCCGTCGTTTCTCGGGCACATTGTCACTGAGATGTTGCTCGACGCCGTGCTCATCTCCCGCGACCCGACACTGCTCGATGCGTATTACATGGCGTTTGCCGATCTCGACGCGCGGCGGATCGAGTCAGCCGTCAATCGCATGGCCCGTCACCCGACCGACCGCCTGGCGCTGTTCATTCCCCTGTTTCGCCGCGAGCGATTTCTCGCCGACTATCAGGAACCGCGTCGCCTGCTCGCACGGTTGAATCAAATCCTGAGGCGCGTCACACTGTCTCCCTTGCCCGGCGCGACCGAAAGCGTCCTGCGGGCTGCGTGGGCCATCGTCGAAACCAACGCCGGCGAGCTCCTCCCTGGAGACGCCGGCTCCTCGCTGCCTCGGCCGTTCCCGGCCTGAAAGACGACACCATGAAGTACGGCTTGAACATGCTGCTCTGGACGACCGACGTCACGGAGACCCACTTCCCGCTGCTCGACAAGATCAAAGGCTGGGGCTACGACGGTGTGGAGCTTCCCATTTTCGAGCTCGACGTCCCCCGCTTCAAAGCCCTCGGCGACCGGCTGAGCTCGATCGGCCTCGAACGGACGGCGGTCACCGTCTCGACTCCCGAAGCCAATCCGATTTCCGATTCGCCGGCGGTGCGTCAGGCCGCCGTCGATCGCCTGAAAAAAGCCGTCGACGTCTGCCAGGCGGTCGGAGCCGACAAACTCTGCGGCCCGTTCCATTCGGCGCTCGGTCAATTCTCGGGCCAGGGCCCAACCGCTGACGAATGGAAGTGGGGCAAAGAGAGTCTCACCCAGGTCGCCAATCACGCGCAGCAGGCGGGAGTGACCCTCGTCCTCGAGTATCTCAACCGCTTCGAGTGCTACTTCCTCAACTGTGCCTCCGACACAGCCCGGTTCGTCAAGGACGTCAATCATCCCCACCTGCGGATGATGTATGACACGTTTCACGCGAACATCGAAGAAAAGAACATCGCCGGCGCGATCAAGACTTGCGCCACCGTCATGGTGCACGTCCACATCTCGGCCAACGATCGGGCGACCCCCGGCGAAGGGCAGATCGACTGGGACACGACCTTCAAAACGCTCAAAGACGTGGCGTACGAAGGCTGGCTCGTTGTCGAAGCCTTCGGCCTGGCGCTGCCGGCGCTCGCTGCCGCCACGAAAATCTGGCGACGGATGTACCCCTCGGAAGAATACCTCGCCACCCGCGCCCTCAAATTCATGAAGTCGCGCTGGGAAGGCTGATTCGCGAAGCCGCCAGCTCGCCATTCCAGGAAACCGCCCGCGAGCGGCGGGGTTGATCCCCGCCGTCCTGAAAAAGGGGTCGGGGGGTCGGGGGAAGAAAGAGAGACGGAGAGAATGAGAGACAGGGAGACAGGGAGATTGGGAGACAGGGAGATTGGGAGAGATTCGATCTCTCATTCTCTCCGTCTCTCTTTCTCTCTTTCTCCCGTTCTCCCGTTCTCCCGTTCTCCCGGCTCACGCTCCGTACAGCGAATCTCGGACCTTGTGTTCAGATCAAGATTCGTCCGGCCTCTTTCCTTCCCCACCCGGCCACTGCACCATCCCTGCGGCCACCGCGCACATCAGCAGGTTTGCCTGGTTGAGCCACCGCGACCACTCGTGATAGGTCGCGAATTCCGGGGGGCGGGTCGGCTGCTCGATCATCAACAGGAGCGGACGATATACGGCAAAGTAGTCGACGGCTCCCAGGAGGAGCCCGACCGCCACCAGTGCCAGGGCAAGACGGCGCCGGCCATTCCGTCCAATTGCGCGGTGGTGCGCCAGCAAACCGGTCGCCAGCGCGATTCCCAGCAGCCAGAATTCAAACTGGTAGAACCAAGGAAACAAGACCCGCGGATGGGCGAGCTTCGTCTCGTCGCTGAACAGCGGCGACCCGCGCAGGTTGATCAGCACCACGACAAAAAAAGAGGCGATCCCCACCCACGCCGACAGGCAGAGCCGCGACAACATCAGCCAGAACCGCATCATGGACGTCACCCTTCGTGGACGGACAGGAAGAATGGCGCATCTGATAATCCTAGAACGTCAAGCACATTTATAAAAAAATAGGTGGAATAGGTAGTTTTTACTTGCGGCGCGTCTTTTAGAGGTGTTATCCTCATTTTCATTCAATAAACACCGTTTCTTTGCTTCTGGGGAGACACCATGAATCGCTGTTCGAGAGCCGTGGCGATCGCAACGCTTGTTGCTTCCGCCTTTTTGGGGACGGGGCAGGCGCAAGCCGCCCTTTACACGTATCAAACCGTCAATGATGGATTATCGCCGGGGCCATTTTATTGGGCCGGGGGCGACACGCTCGGTTGGTACTGGACACCGTCAACGAATGTC
>JAGVKR010000197.1 GCA_020050375.1 Planctomycetales bacterium | reverse complement strand
CCTTCAATGGTTGTACAAAAACTCTTTCGCGTTCAAGAGCGCCCACAGCAGGTCTTCGGCGACCGCCCGCCGGTCTCCGTGGGACAACTCATCCAGCATCAGCTTCCGCTCGACCTCCGTGGGAAACCGCGACAGCGTCGCCAGGTACAGCTCGTCGACGATTTCCGCCGGCGGCCGCCCCCCTTCCGTCAACTGTCGGACACGCCCGCCCGAGGCTTGAATCTTTCCCAGGATCTCCGGCGAGTTCATCAGATGCAGCGCCTGAGAGATGCTCGGCTCGTTGCTCCGTTCGCACTCGCAGACGCTCACGCGGAGCGGGCGCCCGAAAATGCGGAAGAAATACGACGGGAGCCGGTTGTCCCAGATCTGAATCGCCCGGTAGCCCGCCGGCCACCCCGCAAATTTCTCGGAAGTCGCTGTCGCCTGACTGATCGCATCGAGCAGCACCTCGGCCGGCAAGGCTTTTTCCCGCGCGTGAGAGAAATTCTGCGCGTCCGTGGCATTCGACGGATTCGCCTGCGAGCTCAACTGATAGACCCGCGAGGCGAGCAGCGTTCGCGTGAAGGCCCGCAGATCGTAACGCACGTCGCGCAGGTGCTGCGCCAATGCCGCCAGCAGCGGCTCGTTCGTCGCCGGGTTCGTGGCTCGCATGTCGTCGATCGGCTCGACCAGCCCCCGTCCCATGTAATGCGCCCACAAGCGATTCGCCATCACTCGCGCGAAGTACGGATTTTCCGGGCCCGTCATCCACTCCGCCAGAACCTGCCGGCGATCGGTCACCCCCGTGAAATCGGCCGCTGGGGCCCCCAGCGCGCGAGCGGCCACGACAGCGTCCGTGCGCGGATGCTTCAAGTCGACCGCCGGTTTCAGCAGCACCGCCTGGCTGCCGCTCGGCAGCGGCTTGAGCGCCACACCGGTGAAGAACCCGGCCAGACCGAAATAATCCTCCTGCCCCCACCGCTCGAATGGATGCTGATGACACTGGGCGCACTCGATGCGGACGCCGAGGAACAACTGGCTGAGCGAGCGGCTGACAACTTCCGGCGTGTCGAGCACTTTGAAGACCGCCGCCGGGCCTGCGTCGTGGACATTTCCCCGCGCGGTGACAATCTCCCGCGCGAATTCGTCGTACGGCCGATTCTCGGCAAACTGCTGCCGCAACCAGCGCGTCATCGCGACCGCTCCCTGCGGCTGCATCCGATCCTGATCGACCCGCAACAAGTCCGCCCACCGCATCGCCCAGTAATCCGCATATTCCTGGCGCGCCAGCAATCGATCGACCAACCGCGCCCGCCGCCCATCCCCTCCCGGGTCCCCGGTCCCAGTTCCCCGGTCCCCCGTTGCGTCCGCAAAAAACTCCCGCACTTCTGCCGGTGTCGGCAACGTCCCGACCGTGTCGAGAGACGCCCGCCGGATGAAAGTGGAATCATCGGCCAACTCGCTCGGCTGAATCCCCAACCGTTCCAGCTTGTTCCAGACAAGCCGATCGATAAAATTCGCTTCCGGCGGTCGGACGAAGGGACCGCTCTTCTGCGGATGCGTCACGCGACAGACCGCGACCTGCCCCAAGTACCGCACGAGAATCGACGCTTCACCGGGAACGTCGCCGGCTTCAATCAGGCCCGACGGGCTCACCTGTGCGATCGTGTCGGCGTTGGATTCGTATTCGGCTTCGGCCGTCACGCAATATCGCCGACCGTTGGCGTCCACGGCGGTGACTTGCAGTTGTTGCGCTTCGCCCCCCAGCATCAGCCGTTCTTCCGGCTCGATTTGCAGCGAAGCGATCGGTGCGGCCGCTCCAGCGAACTGCGCTCCCTCGGAGATCCAGCGGATCAGCCGCTGGTAAGCCAGGCTCTCAACCGCGATCTTGCGTCCACCGCCGTGCGGCGTCGCCGCAATCGACTTCTGGATCAACGGGCTTCGCGACGGCTCGGCGAGGAACAGCCGTCTCCCCCGCGACTCGCTGGCGAGGGCCGCGTGGTCGGCCGCCGGATCGAATCCGAACACGCTCAACTTGAAGCCGTTCTGCCCTTCGGCCTTGCCGTGGCAACCACCGGAGTTGCAGCGGGCTTTCGTCAGAATCGGAATGATCTCATGCTCGAACGAAACCGGCGCGGGCCGGTGCAGTCCCGTCACCTCGATCGGCACACGGAGTTTCTCCGCCCCCTGTTCGATGACGATCTCGGTTCGTCCCTCGCGATGCGGGTGAATCGTCCCCTGGCGGTCGATCGAAGCAACCTGCGGGTCGATGGCGCGGAATGAAACCGTGCGGGTGAGATCGACGAAACGTCCCGTCGACTGACGGCCGGTCACGAGCAGTTGCTGCGTCGCTTCGGGACGATCGAGCACGACGCTCGCGGGAGCGACGCGCAGCCCGCCGGCGTCCGCGTCAGCAGCCGCGAGTGCGAGCGACAGCGATAACCCGAAGATGAGCAATGGGATAGGAGTCCTGTTGCCTGAGTCCCCTGGAACCCGACTGCAATTCGCAGAGCCAAACTTAATATACGTAAGCTTTTATGCGTCGTCAACGGGATGGCCCGGATGCAGGCGGCCCGCATGGTCAACGATCAATGGCGGGTGCCGGGGTCAACGTTGGGTGCCGGGGTCATAGCGGCAAATCCATCTGGAGCGTGAATCTTAACCCGGTGGGACGATCCGTAGCGGCGAATCGCCGGCAGACTTCGCGAGCGGTGGCCCCGTCGTGGTCGAGTGAGCGTGCCTCGTCGTTCGAGTTGTGCGCACCCCGCGGGGCCACGCTCGACAATCCCGCCATTCACCCGGCCGAAACGATCCACGTTCACATTGCCGAGAAAGGCCGACTTGGCTTTTCCGCTTTGACCCCGGCACCCACCGTCGGCCCAACTCGCCTCCGGAACAAACAGGACGGGTGCCGGGGTCATAGCGGCAAATCCATCTGGAACGTG
>JAGVKR010000475.1 GCA_020050375.1 Planctomycetales bacterium | reverse complement strand
GCGCGCGCGGGTTGAGCGGCGTTCCGTAGAAATGGTTCTCGCCAATCAGGCTGAACGCCAGCTCGTCCGTCACGGTTTTGCCGCGGCATTGCGCGCCGGCCGCCAGAAGCTGCTCGACGCAAACCGCGTGCGACGCGGCGGGCGGGTGCGTGTTTCGCCAACTTGGGTTTCCACAGCCGGTCAGACGCTCGGCGACGTCAACAATGTCTTTGACGCCGAACGTCAGTCCATCGAGCGGCCCGGAAGCCGTCGGCTCAAGAACAAACCGCTCGACGAACGCCCCCGACTCTTCGGGCGAAACCACTGAGTCCGAACGTGTCACAGGCGATCTCCCTGCCAACGGTTTCAAAACACTGTCTTTCCTTCGACATTCGTTTTTCGAACTCATTCATTCTCCCATGCCGACCGGCCCCTTCAAGGGAGTGACCGAAATCAGCTCACAGCGTCCCCTGATCATCCGTTCGCGCTTGACCGCCGCAACACCCGGCAAGAAGATCGATCCATGATCCCTCCCCCCAGCGATTCGCCCCACCGCGCCGAATGGGACGTGCTCCACGAGTTGCGCGAACACGCAAGCCTGCTGCAGCTTGTCGCCGATGCGAAGGGGAACGAACTTCAGTTGCAGACAAAGCTCCGGCGGGAGCACCCGGATCGGCTCGTCCGTGCTGCGTTCTCACTTTGTGAACTGCGCCGGAAGGGAATCGCAAAATTCACGCGCGCCGATCGAATGTGGTTCGACCGACAGGGTTTCGAGCAGGCCACTGCCGAACCGGTCGCCCGCCACAAAGCGCGGCGCTTTTCCGGGCAGGTTTGGGATTTCTGCTGTGGCAGTGGCGGCGACTGCATCGCCCTCGCGGCGAACTCCGAAGTCACCGCGGTCGACATGAATCCGGTCGCGTGCCTGCGGGCCGAGTGGAACGCCGATGTCTACGACGTCGCGGAGCGCGTCACGACGGTTTGTAGCGACGTGGAACAAATCGACGCTCGCGACGGCATCGTCCTCATCGACCCCGACCGGCGCCAGCAGGCGACCGGCCGTGCGGTTCGGATCGAAGACTATGTCCCCGGCCTCGAATTCCTTCAGCGGCTCACGACCGAGTTTCGGGGAGGGGCGATCAAGTTGAGCCCGGCTTGTAACTTCGGCGGAAAATTTCCCGATGCTGAAGTCGAGCTGATCAGCCTCGCCGGCGAGTGCAAAGAGGCGACGATCTGGTTCGGCGACCTGCGCAGCGACGCTCCCTGGCGGGCGACCGTTTTGCCGGCAGGCGAGACGCTCGCCGGCAATCCGCTCGATTTCTTTGTCGATCAAAGTGCGCCGCTGGGCTACATCTTCGACCCCGACCCGGCCGTCGTCCGGGCCGGGCTCGTCGATGCGGCGGCCGAGAAATTGTCACTCGCGAGGCTCGACCGCGAGGAGGAATACCTCACGGGACCCGCCGCCGTGGAGTCGCCATTCGTGCAGGCGTTCGAATTGCTGGCCGACCTCCCCAACAACCTCAATGAGATCCGCCGCCACTTCCGCACGTCGCAAGCCGGACAGGTCGAAATCAAGTGCCGGCACATCCCCATCGAAGCCGACTCGATCCGCCGCCGCCTCCCCCTCCCCGGCGCCCAACCCCTCGTCCTGATCTTCGCCCGCGTCGGGGGGAAATCACGGGCGCTCGTGTGTCGGCGCGTGGCGAAAGGCTGAGCGGAAGCGCTCAATTCTACGTTGCATTTCGTTGTCAATCTGGAAAAACATTCGGCGCCGGGAATCGACGCCGATGTGTCAGGTGTCGCCAATTGGCGGGGAGTGGTCTATGACAAACCGCGACGCAGGCTGCGGCCCCCCACGTGGCCGACGCTGCCTGCGTCGGCGAGCGTGTGAGGACACCCCAACGGATGTGCCCCGATGCGCCAACCTGAGCAGGCCGCCGGGGCCGCCCGGTTACTCTTCGTCGAGCTCGACGTCGCTGGCGTCGTCGCGTTCTTTGAACAGCGTGACTTCGTTCCCTTTGTCGTTGTAGATCACGTTGTCCATGAAGGTTCGCATCAGGAGCAGCCCGCGGCCACAGGGGCGGTCGAGGTTGGCTGGATCGGTGGGGTCGGGGAGCGTTGTCGGATCGAACCCGGGGCCTTCGTCGCGAACCACATAGACCGCCTGGCTGGCCGTCACTTTGACCGAAACATAAATCCGGCGGTGTTTGTACGGAGCCTCGCGACAGCGCTGCTCGGCGAGGTCGTGATAGGCGTGATGATCCTGCTCCCGTAGCTCCGAACTGATTTCGAGGTTTCCATGATAGAATGCGTTGAGCAACGCCTCTTCCAAGGCGACCCCCAACCGCAAACATTCGGCTCGCGACCAGAGCCTCATGCGGATGGCCTCTTCGCGGAGGTAGTTCGACACCGCGCACACCAGGGGAAGTTCGTTCTCGAGATTGAAGGCGTACTCGTATCGCGTCAATCGACCGACCAGCCGCGCGCGGCCACGCATCTCATGCGAGGCCGACAGCACCCGATCGATGACCTCGAGCAGCTCGGAAGCCAGCGATCGCTTGGGAACGTAGCTCGAAGCCCCTTTTTGGAGCGCCTGCACGGCGATTTCCTCGCTCCCCTGCGACGTCATCAGGATGATGGGAACGAGCGGAAACTGCTCTTTGACCTCCGAGACGAGCTCCAGGCCGTTCATGTGGGGCATCATCATGTCGGTGACGACAAGATCGGGCAGATGCAGCTCGATTTGCCTCAGCGCATCGCAGCCGTCGGTGGCCTCCAGCACCGTCATGTCGGGCGCCTTCTGCAAAAGCCCCACAGCCAGGCGGCGGTCCGTCGCCGAATCGTCCACGACGAGCACAGTAGGCATAATTGGAGCTCCAGGGGCCGGTCGGCCCGCCTTTATCGGCTATGTGACAGGGGATGTTTCTCGACGAACTCGGTGAGTTCTCGATGCACGTCTTTCAGAGTCAGTTTCAGGTCGGCAAATGGCGCGCCGGCCCCGGCCACTCTTCCCTCGCGGCCCAAAACTTCGAGACGGCATGCCAGGTTGTACGCGGCGTCGGCGCCGAACATTCGCAACCCGCCTTTGATCGTGTGGGCGGCGCGGTTCAATAGTGGCGCATCGGTCCGCAAAATCGCCCCCTCGATGTCGCGCAGCAGCCGCGGCGATTCTTCGAGAAAGGCGCCGGCAAGCTCGGTGAGAAGATTCGAGTCGCCGTCGACCGCCGCCAAGGCCTTCGACCAGGCGAGACTTCCACCATCGGATTCGATGGGTGCAACGGCCGGCAGTCCCGAAGATTTTGCATTCGGTCGTTCGGCGGCCGGCTCTTCGCCCGGCAGTCCAGCCGCGGCTGATCGGCTTAAAACACTCGCGATCATGCCATACAACTGCGCCGCCCGAACCGGTTTCGAAAGGTAATCGTCCATGCCCGATTCGAGGCACCGCTCGCGATCGCCTTTCATGGCCTGCGCGGTCATTGCCACGATCGGCACGCGGCGCCCGCTCGCCCGCTCACCTTCGCGAATCAAGCGCGTGGCCTCCATTCCATCCACTTCGGGCATCTGCACGTCCATCAGCACCAGGTCAAAACTTTGAGATTGGACCAGCGCGACCGCCTCGGCGCCATTGCCGGCGACCGTCACCGTGTGTCCGCGACGCTCCAGCAGGCTGACCGCCAGCTTCTGATTGTAGAGGCTGTCTTCGGCAAGCAGGATCTTCAGCCCCGTCGGCTCAGAAGTTGTAATCAGCGGTGCTTCGCCAGCCGCTTCGATCACGGCACACTTCAAAACCCCCGCCAGCGTATCGAACAGCTCGGACTGATTGACGGGCTTCATCAGATAAGCGTCGACCCCCAGTCGCTCGCACCGTTCGATGTCGCTCGAGCGGTTGCTCGACGTGAGCAGGACGACAATGTGCTCGACCCGCGGAGCCTGACGCGCATGGATCGCTTCGCTCAGTGCAAACCCGTCACTGCCAGGAAGCCCCGCATCGATCAGCGCCAGATCGATCGTCTCAGCCGCTTCTCCCCGCCGGTCGAGCGCCGCAAGCGCAGCGGACGGGCAATCGACCGCGGTCACCCGCATGTTCCAGCTCCGCAGCATTTCCGTCAGCGTGTCGCGATTGGTGGCGTTGTCTTCCACCAGCAGCACGCTTTTCCCGCTCAGGCCCGATTCTTCCAGCGGAAACGGGGCCGCGACAGAATCGACCAGGCGAATTCGCATCGTGAAGTGAAACGTGCTCCCCTGACCCGGTCGGCTCTCGAGCCAGATTCGGCCCCCAAGAAGCTCGACAATCCGCGAGGAAATCGCCAACCCCAGCCCCGTGCCCCCGAACTTGCGGGCCATCGAGTTGTCGACCTGCTCGAACGGCTGGAACAACCGCGATTGCTTGTCCTCGGGGATGCCGATGCCGGTGTCGGTGACGGTCACGCGCAGCAAAAGCTCGTCCCCGCACCACGCCTCGGGAT
Source organism: Planctomycetales bacterium (assembly GCA_020050375.1). Lineage (GTDB taxonomy): Bacteria > Planctomycetota > Planctomycetia > Planctomycetales > Planctomycetaceae > SIAF01. The sequence goes on along the minus strand of JAGVKR010000475.1, from coordinate 1,932 downwards.
TGACGCGGACCAGAACTTCGCCGCCAGAGGTGAATTTGATGGCGTTGCCAACCAGATTGACGAGCACCTGCCTCAGTCTTGTCGGGTCGCCCAGCACGCGGTCGGGCACCTGCGCAGGAACGTCGGAAATCAACTCCAGCCCCTTGCGATGCGCCTGCACGGCCAGCGATTTGAGCGTGCAGCCGATGCTGTCGCGGAGGCTGAATTCCACCTCTTCGAGCTGGAGTTTGCCCGCTTCGACCTTCGAGAAATCGAGGATGTCGTTGATCAGCGAGAGCAGCGATTCGGCCGATTCCTCGACGATCTTGAGGTACTCGCGTTGCTGGGGGGTCAGCTCGGTCTCCAGCACGTATTCCGTCATCCCGATGATGGCATTCATCGGCGTGCGGATCTCGTGGCTCATGCTCGCCAGGAACGCGCTCTTGGCGCGATTGGCCGCTTCAGCCGCCTCGATCGCTTTTTGCAATTCGGCGTTGCGTTCGGCGAGGTCACGACTGGTTCGCTTGCGTTCGACGGCGTAGAGCAGCGTCTTTTCGAGCTCAGGCGTCCGCACCTGACCCTTGACCAGATAATCCTGGGCTCCTTCCTGCACCGCCGTCAGCGCCGTCGTCTCGTCTTCGAAGCCGCTCAGGACGACGATCGGCAGGGCGCGGTCGGCGCTCTGCACGCGGCGGAACGTGTCGAGCCCGCGGCTGTCGGGAAGCTGCAAATCGAGCAGCACGGCGTCGATCCCTCCCCACGACACTCGTTCGAGGGCCGCCGACAGCAGCTCGACGTGCTCGACCTCGAACCGCGTCTGCCGGGCCTCCGACAGGAATTCCCGAATCAACAGCGCGTCGTCGGGGCTGTCTTCGATCAGGAGGAGTCGGACGTGCTGTCGGGCGATCGACATAGGACGTGATTCGAACAAAGGCGTCGACGTGATGCAGGCTCGTGATGCGGCCTGCCGCTTTGCAGTGATAATTCTTGTCGAGAGCGACCGAACGGTCAAACAAAAAAGCAACCCGCGACCGAATCGAGCCGATTCGGCAGCGATCCCCGGCGAAATTCATGCACTTTCCGCACCGAACGTGACGACGAACTCCGACCCGCCTCCTTCGCGCGGACGGACCCACGCCGTTCCGTTGTGCCGCTCGGCGATCTGCCGCACGATCGCCAATCCGGCTCCAGTCCCTTCGATTTCGCGCCCCACCGCCCGCTGGAACAGTTGAAAGATCCGATCGGTGTAGCCGGGGGGCACGCCCGGCCCGCGATCGGCGACGATCAGGCCTGTCGCCTGCGATTCTCCCGGTCCGGGATGATAGGCGCGAACCTCGACGTCGGGCGGCTCGCCCGGCTGCGTGAATTTGAGCGCGTTGGCCACCAGATTATAGACGGCCTGCGTGATCCAACGGCGATCGGCCGACAAGCGGGGGAGATCACCGGCGACGGCGACGTTCGCATGGGTGCGCTCGATGCGCCCTTCCAACTGTTGCAACACGTCGGCGACGACGTCTGCCAGCGACACGTTGTGGACGATCTCCACCGAGCGCTGCGCGCGCGACAGCGTCAGCACGTCTTCCAGCAGTCGATCGAGCCGTTCGGCCCCGCGCACCACCCGACGGAGAAAATCCTGCCCGCGCTCGTCGAGCTTCGGCGCGTATTGCTCGCTCACCAGCTTCGCGAAATTGTGGATCGCCCGCAGCGGCTCGCGCAGATCGTGAGAAGTCACGTACAACAATGTCTCGAGATCGCGGTTTTTCCGATTGATCTCTTCTTCCGCCCGTTTGCGATCGGTGATGTCTCGCAAGAAAAGCGTAAACACGGTCGTGCCTTCGAGCGGCACGGGCTGCATCGACAATTCAGCAAGAAATTTTTCGCCGCCGCGCCGCAGCATGGTCTCTTCGAAGCGCCGCCCGAGCATCGAGCCCGGCTCGCCGATTCGGCGGTATT
>JAGVKR010000118.1 GCA_020050375.1 Planctomycetales bacterium | reverse complement strand
CCCCCGGAGATGATGACAATCGTCATGCCGAGCGCAGCAACGGCCACCGTCGCCGTCTGCACCGAAATCGTGCTGAAATTCCGTTGCGTGAGGAAAGTCGCCGCGCCGGTCTGGAGCTGGACGGCGACGGCGAAAAACAGGACGACCAGCCCCAACCCCAGAAACGGCCCCAGCGCGCTACCGAGCAGACCCGACGCGCGGAGCGATGCAGGCGGAGGCTCGAGACCGGCTGGTTTCCTGGCGTTCGACATGGTGGCTTCAGAGACAGAGGGATTCACTCGAGCTCGGCGGCGATCGCGCAGGCCATCACCGATTCTTCCGTCCAGTCGTCGGCGGAGCGGACGTCGCGCAATCGGCCGCGCGACATCACCCCCACCCGGTCACAGACTTCCAGCAGCTCGGTCACATAAGAGCTGACGAAGATCACCGCCTTGCCGGATGCGGCGAGCTCGCCCATCAACCGATAAATCTCGGACTTCGTGCCGACGTCGATCCCGCGCGTCGGCTCGTCGAGCAGGAGCACATCGGCCTCCTGGTGCAGCACGCGCGCGAGGGCGACCTTCTGCTGGTTGCCCCCCGAGAGGCTCTGCACTTCCTGCTCGGGGGAGCGGGCCTTGATCGACAGGCGGTTCATCCATTTGGCGGTAGCGGTGCGTCTGCGGCCGAGCGACAGGCAGCCCCAGCGACTGTAGGGCCCCAGGCGGCTGTACGTCACGTTGTCGGCAATCGAGCGACTCTGCGCGAGCCCCTCTCCCTTGCGATCCTCAGAAACGAACCCGAGGCCGCTGCGAATCCGCGCTTGCGGAGTCGCCACCCCCGCAACGCCCGCGACGCGAACTTGCCCCGAACGGACCGGGTCGAGCGCGAACAGGCAGCGGAGGAGCTCGGTCCGTCCTGCTCCGACGAGTCCGGCGATGCCGAGGATTTCACCGCGCCGGACATCCAGCGATACGTCGCGGGGAGACTTTCGTCCCGAGAGTCCCTCCAGCGACAGGACGACCTCGCCCGGTTGATGGGGAACGGCCGGAAACAACTCGGCGACGGGCCGCCCGACCATCAACGAGACGATGTGGCTCTCGGTCGCGCCGGCAAGGTCGCCCGAGCCGGCGGTCGTGCCGTCGCGGAGCACGGTGTACCGATCGCAGACCTGGCGGATTTCTTCGAGGAAATGGCTGATATACACGATCCCGCAACCCGACTGCTTGAGCCGGCCGATGACATCGAATAATTTGCGAGCGTCGGCCTGCGTGAGCGAGCTCGTCGGCTCGTCGAAGACCATCAGCCGCGCGTCGAGGACGAGGGCCCGGGCGATCTCGACGACCTGTTTGGCGCCGACGGAAAGCCGGCGGACTTCGGTCTCGGGCCGGAGACCGGGATGCCCCAGCCGATCGAGCGCCTCGCAGACTTTGCGGCGCTGAGCGGGACGATCGAGCCAGCCGAAGCGCCGCTGCTCCTGGCCGAGCATGATGTTGTCTTCGACCGAGAGGTCGGGAGCGAGATTGAGCTCCTGGTAGATCATGGCGACGCCGGCCAGTCGGGCCTGATGCGGATTGACTGGCGCATAGGGCCGGCCTTCCAGCTCCATCGTGCCCGCGTCGGGCGCATGCGCGCCGCTGAGCACCTTCATCAGTGTGCTTTTGCCCGCACCGTTCTCGCCGATGAGGGCGATCGCCTCACCAGCGCGAACTTCGAGCGCCACGTCGCGCAAGGCCGGCGTGGCGCCGAAGCTTTTGCTGATGCCGGTCATGCGGAGGAGCGGGGAGGCCATGGAATACAACGGACCGCAGAGAGAGTGTCAATGTTTCAATTGGGCAAACGGTCGCACGCAATAGGTAGTTGGCTTCAGCCAACACGAAACAACGTCTCGAGTGGACTTAAGTCCACACTACAAACTTTCACGCGCACGCAGCGGCCGGCTTGGGTTGAGGCGTCGATCGGACAGGGCGTGGCTCTCGGGTTGCATCGTTGCGAGCCGATTGTCACTCACCAAACTGTTGGGGGTGGAGCAGCTTGTCGATTTGAGGGTCGTCCATGTTCGCGGGGGTCGCGACATATTCCCCCGTCGAGATCCGCTTCTCGACCGGCTTTCCCTGGATGTGATCCATCAGCGTCATCACTGCCTGATACCCCATTTTGACCGGATCCTGCAGGACGATTCCGTGGACGTTGGACTTGCGCATCGATTCGATCAACTGCGGGCTGGGGTCGAAGCCGATGAACTTCACCTTGCCCACGAGTCCTTCCTGCTCGAGCGCCTTGAACATGCCGGTGCTGTTGGGCTCGCAGACGGTGAAGACGCCGTCCAACTGGTCGCGGAACTTGATGAGCAACGGCTGCGATTTGTCGAGCGACGTTTCGGGGGTGGTTCCCGAGTATTGATTGGAAGAGAGAACGGTGATTTCGGGAAACTCCTTCCCGATCGTGTCGAGGAAGCCCTCTTCCCGGAGCTTCGTGCTTTCGCTTCCAGGATTGTAGCGAAGCACGATGACGCCTCCCTTCCCATTCAGCGTTTTGGCGAGCTCCCGGGCTGCGAGCACGCCCCCCTGGTAGTTGTCGGTGGCGACATAGCTGACGATCGAAGACTCGTCATCGAGCGCGCTGTCGAAGATGACCGTGGGGATTTTCTCCTGCTTCGCTTCTTCGACATACCTGCCGAGCGATTGCGAGTCCAAGGGAGCGAGGCAGATTCCGTCGACGCGTTGCGTGATGAAATTCTGCACGACGCTGATCTGGCCGTCACGATCGTCTTCGAGCTGCGACCCTTTCCAGATGATCTCGACGTTGCCGAGTTCTTTTGCCGCATGATCGGCCCCGGCGTGAACCGACTTCCAGAACTCGTGCGTCGTTCCCTTGGGAATGACGGCGATGCGGTATTTTTTCGGGCCCCCCTCCTTTCCGCCCGATGCCCCGCCGGTCGGCGCGTCGCCTCCCGAGCAACCGGAGAGGGCCAGACCGAAGCATGCGACCAACGTCCACGCGCAGTTGAGCTGCATACACTGCACCTTAGATGGCAGAATGGATTCGAGAAACTGTCGAGAGAAACTGAACCCGCCATCGTAACAGTGGCACGGGGAGCGTCCAAGTGTGCGGCTCAACCCGTGTCAGGCTCAACCCGGCGAGCGGGGGGCGGCAGCCCCCTGAAGCGCGGACAGCAAGACCGGCACAACGCCAGAAATCAGTGCGCCAGTCTGGTTCAACGGGCCTGCGAGTGCATCTGGCTCGCGGATTGCTGAGGTTCTGCCGGTTTATTCGTCATTCGCGCTTCAGGGGGCTGACGCCCCCCGCTCGCCTTTCGGTCGGCATTTCGCGACGGCGATGCGCGGCTGGCCGGCGGGGTCTTTGACGATTTTCGCCGGCTCGAAGCGACCGCATGCGGCCAGAAGCTGCGTCACCGCCGGCGTTTGCTCGGGAGAGAATT
>JAGVKR010000061.1 GCA_020050375.1 Planctomycetales bacterium | reverse complement strand
TGTGCTCTTCCGATCTGACGCGATTCTGGCGCACGAGCTGGCCCATCACCGCCGCCGCGACCCCTGGATCAATTGGATTCAGCTCGCGCTGACGGCGGTCTGGTGGTTCAATCCCCTGATCTGGGTTTTGAATCGCCAGATCCGCAAGGTGCGCGAAGACTGCTGCGACGATCTCCTGCTGACGCGGAACCTCACGACCGGTCCGGCCTACTGCGATACGCTGCTGAGCGCCGCGTCCAGGCTCACCGGGCGCACGACCGCTGGCGTTGCTCTGGGATTTGGAGACAGCCTCCATCCACTCGGCCGCCGCTTCGAGCGGATTATGGACCAGACCCTGCTGAGGTCGCCGCGGTTGTCGATCGCCGGAATTCTTTTCCTGTCCGTACTGGCTTGCGTGGTCCTGCCGGGCCTTCGCCACTCGGACGGAGTTGAACCGGTTCGATCAGAAAAGAAAGCCGAGTCGGCAGACTCCCAGACGGCGGTGGATATCAAGGACGTGCAGCTCACCACAAACCCGACTGCGGGCGACGCCAGGGACGTAACCTCCACGGAGAAGATCGCTGCGGTTGATCCCAAAGATGCGGCGCCCGCGGCAGCCTCGGAGTGGCCCGAAGGAGTGACGGTCACCGGTCGCGTGGTGGATCACCGCGGCATGCCGGTCGCCAATGCTGAGGTCCTGTTGCTCGGCAAAGATCGGATTATTGTCGATGCCGACCGGCGGAACTGGTTTGTGCCCGAGAATCGAAACGCGAAGCCCCCGTCGACGCGGTCCGAAAAAAATGGCGACTTCACCATCACAAACAAACAGGGGGCCGCGAATCGCCTGGCGATCATTGCCGAGGACCCGCTGTTCTGGGTCGTTTCTCGGAAGAGTCTGGGGCAAGCCGACAATGTTGAGATCAAGCTGCCTTCGGCCGGCAGTCTCGCCGTTCATTGCGACTTGCGGGGCAAGCCGACCAGGCAGCCGGTGATGATCGAGCTGAAATCCTTCGACGGCGTCACTTGGAACACCGACTCTCTGCGATTTCACATGTCTACTTACAAGCTGGACAATCCGGGCGAAACCGCCTTCGACCATCTGCCTCCCGGACATTACGCCGTTCAACGCTACGTGGAGACCAAGACCGGGGCCAACTCGGTGCTGATGACGGGCGCGGACCGACGGCTGGTCCAGATCGAATCCGCGAAGCAGGCGAGCATTCATTTCGAGCGACTGATCGGCCAACCGCTTTCCGGCCTCGTAAAAGGTCTCGAGGCCGTCGACTTGCGCTACGCCTATCTGAAAATCGATCACCCTGGTCCGGACGAGGTCTTCGGGAACGACGGGAAACGCAACCGGATGTACGTTGCGTTCGATGTCCTCCCGATCGGTTCCGACGGCCGTTTCACGACCGATCCCATTCCGCCGGGCAAATACTCGGCCATGCTTTTCGCAGTTCGCGCATCGACACCGCAATTGTCGTCGCAATCCTCAGATTTTTCCGGTGACGTATCATTTACTGTCCCGGAGACCGGCGATCTGCCCAAAGTCGAGCTTGTCGCGAAAGCGAATCGCCCGAAGGATCTGTCCCAGGTGACCGATCTTCGCGTGCGCGTCGTCGACGAAGAAGGCAAACCGTTGTCGAAACTGGAGGCCATGGTTCACACAGCCGATGCGGGATATGGTCCATGGACTGCCGGTGGCAACGGCATGGCTTTTCTGGGCGCAGCGAACCAGTATCGCGGGGCGGCTCTGGAAGTGCTGGTGCGAGCCGATGGCTATGCCTCGACGATTGCAAGATTCGCGGGCGCACAGCGCGACAAGCTGAGCAAAGGCGAAGCGACGATCACACTGCGTCGTGGTCAGAAGGTTCAACTGCAATTCAACCTTCCCAAAGACATGACGTGGCCGAAAGGATCTCTGCCCGAAGCATACTTTGACGACATGGAAGAACAAGTCCGCATGATGCGTCAGCCGAGCAATCGTCGGAGCAACATGATTTCGGATTTCAATATGCTCAACCTGAAGGAGGTCGGCGCGGGTCGGTTTGAGTTCCGACTCACCGACGACACGCCGAGGTTTCATGTGGCCGTTCACGTGCCCGGATTCCTCCAATGTTTCGAAACGGGTCCTTTCACTCTCGCGGACGTGAAAACCGGGAACCTGACGATCGACCTCCCACGCCCGGCCGCGCTCGACGTCTCCTTCGAACCGGGAGACCATCCGGGCGCCGCATCACTCTTCAAGAGCGTTTTTCTGAGTATGATGTGGCAGATCCAGGGGGACAGCTATCTGAATGTTGCCTCCGGAATCGGTCCTTCGTTGACTCCCAGAATCAACGTGACCGATCTTGCCCCCGGCCATTATCACATCAGCGTGCGGACTCAGCCCCAGGACGAAAGCAAGCCGCTTCCCGGCACCGAAATCAACGTCGGGATGTATTACGACCAGCGGACGCCGACACTCGCGGCCGGCCAGACCGAGCGCATCGATTTCCGCTCGACGGCGTACGATCCCGACACCTTTCGCGGGACAAGAAATGCGGTCGTGCGGATCCGAACGCCCAACGGCATGCCGGCGAAGGGGGCAAAGGCCTCTATCAGCCGTTTTGATAGTCACTATGGAGCCCAGGTCGTCTTCAATGGATTGGTGCCCGCGTCCGGTGACATCGAGCTGACAGGCATCACCGACAGGAAACTCCCCTCCACCTATCAGCTCCCCGCCTACAACGTCCGAGTCGACGACCGGTTGGTGGGTTCGTTTGACTTCACGGCGGAGTCGACGACGGAGACAGAGCCATTCGAATTCGTCCTCCCCCCCAACGCGGGAGATATGGTCCCCGATGTCGAGTTGACCAGCCTCGTCAGCGGCAAACCGATTTCCCTCAGCAGCCTTCGCGGCAAGATCGTCTTTCTCGAATTCTGGGCGACGTGGTGCGGCCCCTGCCAGCAGCCCATGGCGACGCTGGTCGCCCTGGGCGACGAACAACGCGACGCCTGGAAGGATCGAGTGGCCCTTGTCCCCATCAGCATCGATTCCGACCAGGCGCGGCTCAAGTCGCACGTCGAGCAGCGCGGTTGGACCGGGCTGGAACACTTCCGGGCCGCCGGAAGCAAGCGTGCAGATTTCGAAGCTCCCGCCGCCCGCGCGTTTGTCGTCTTCGGCGTCCCCGAAGCGATGCTCATCGGCCGTGACGGACGCATTCTCTGGCGCGGCCACCCGAGCGATAAGACCGATGGCAAAGATCTCAAAACGCGAATCGAACACGCCTTGAAGTAATCCCAACCCATCGACTGCCTGAGCCCAGCGAGCGGCGGGGTTGACCCCCGCCGAACAACGTCACATTCGACAAAACACACCGTCGCGCGGACAACACTGCCCGGGGGGAAAAAATCCCGCCGGGATCAACCCGGCGGCTCGCTCGTTCACTCGCACTCCCACGATTGGGATCATTCCTCTCCTCTCCGCAAACTTTCAAGTCTCTCAATCGCCGACATGCGAAAGCCATCTTCGAAACGCAGCCGAAATCCCGAAACTTCCGTGCCGCGCCTGACCCAGCCCGAAACGATGAAGGCCGGGAAAGGCGTTTATGGCGTCGAGATGTTGAACGGGAACGAGGTCTGGGCGCTGTTCGAAGCGTCTGCACTGGGGAACAAGTCCAAAGTCAAGACGCTCCTCGCGAAAGACCGGCGATTGGCGAACGCCCAGATCGGCTACCGCTTGCCAATCCATCTGGCCGTCTACGCGGGACACTCGGAGATCGTCCAGCTCCTGCTCGACCAGGGAGCCGACCCCGGTCAGTCGGTTTACACTTACAACTCGTGGGACAAGCTGCTGGCGTGTGCGGCCGAGCGCGGTGATCGCCGCATCGAGTCCCTCCTGCGGCGGGCGATGCACAAGCGGTTCCGCTACACGCCCGATTTCGAGCCGTTGAAAGCGGCGATTGTTGCCAGGAATCCGCGAAAGGTCGGCGTTGTCCTGCGGCGAAACCAGGACCTCGCCCGCGCCAGCGACGCGCTCGGCAACAATCCCCTGCATTGGAGCGTCATCACCCGTCAACTGGGTCTGATCGACTACTTCGTCCAACATGGAACGCCGATCGACGCCCGCCGCGCCGACGGACAAACGCCCGTCCTCCTCGCCGTGAACGGCGCCACCGACTACTGGTATCGCGACACGCGCGGCCGGTCGCACCCGTCGCTTCGAAACGCGTCGGTCCTGGTCGGGAGCCTGCTCGCTCACGGGGCCGCTTACACCATCTCCGTCGCGGCCGCCGTCGGTGACCAGGAACGGGTTGAGCAGCTACTCGCCGACGATCCAACCCTCGCTCGGCAGCTCGACTCGGCGCGCGCGAGCCCCCTGACTTACGCCGCGCAGGAAGGCCACCTGCACATCGTCCGCCTCCTCCTCGAGCACGGCGCCGATCCGAATATGCCGGAAGACGGCGCACCGCTCGGGGGGGCTCTGTTCGCGGCCTGCGCGAGGAATCACATCCCCATCGCTCAACTGCTGCTGGAGCAGGGCGCCAATCCCAACGCCGGCACCGATTCCAACGGCTGCTGCCTCACGATCGGAAAGGTTTACCACGGCGACGCCGCACTACCGATGGAAGAGCTGCTGCGTCAGCACGGCGCCATCACACCCCCCTACGCGATGAACCCCGACGAGCTGAAGCAAGCCATCCGCGACAATCACGAAGTGCTCCGCCACGAAGAATTCAGCGACAACGTCGTGCGCACAGGTGACCCGGCGCTGATCGAATTCTACGAGGATTCCAGCCCCGCCGCGCGGAATCAACTCGGCCTCTCCAGCGTCGTGGCCTGTCCGCAGGCTCCGTCACTCGTCAAAATGCTGCTTGCGCGCGGAATGGATCCGAATCAAACCGACTGGCTCGGTCGGTCGCCGCTCCATGCCGCCGCCGAAGCTGGAGATCGTTCCGTCGCCGAGCTCCTTCTCGACGCCGGCGCCGAGATCAACGCCCGCGAAGTCGAGTTCCAGGGGACCCCGCTGGCGGCGGCTGTTCGCGTCGCTGCTCCGTGTGGTGATTCGACGCAGGAAGAATGGCAGAAGCAGATGGTCGAGTTCCTGCTCCAGCGAGGGGCGAAGGCCAACCTCCCGGACGATCCCCCTTGGGCCACCCCCCTCGCCTGGGCGACCCGGCACGGGAGAGCCGACCTCGTCGCGCTGCTCGATGGCGCGATGTGAGCACATTTGTGCCGCGAGCCGCCGGGTTGATCCCGGCGGTCCGTCGGTCGGCGGGGATCAACCCCGCCGCTCGCTTTCGGAAGCCCGCTCTCATCGAATCGGGATCAGTCTTCGCACGCGATGTCCCGTCAGCTCGTCAGTTCCCGGGGGGAACCTTCCGTTCGCGGAATTCCGATAACTTCATCAATCCAATCGCCCCCCATTCGTCTTCAGCAACAACGACGACTCGGCGCTCGACGGCGGCTGAATCACTCTCATTCGCGATCCCCCTGGAATCGAAACGCGCCCAATTTCCATCGTTGAACACAATGCTCGTCGTTTTCGGCTCGAACGTGCTTCCATCCCACAGGCAAACGGTGCCGTCGATGTGAGCGGTTGCAATCTGCTGGCCCGTTGCATTCCAAGCGGCCGCACAACAAATCGCCATCGGTCCCGGAAACGCACCAACGGCGTTCCCTTCGTCGTTCCAGACGCGCACGTGCTGATCGTAGGCCGAGGAAATCAAGCGCTCACCGTCGGGACTGTAAGCCAGCACAGTGATGCCTTTGATATGGGCTTTCCATGTCTTGATGAGATTGCCGTCGAGGCCCCAAATCTGGATCTCCCCATTTCCCGGTCTGCCGCTGGCCAGAAGCGGCTTCTTAGGATGCCAGGCCAGGGCCAGGACGATCGAATCCGCCTGGATCGTACCGGCTGACGAACCATCACGATTCCACACTCGAATCGTGCCGTTCGCATCCGCCGAAGCGAGCTGCGTTCCGCTGGAGTTCCAGATCAGCCGAACGACCTGCGATTGGTGACCGCGAAACACACGTGCCGGCGCACCGGCTTCGGCGACGTGAACGTCCGCCCCTGAAGTCCAGGCCAACTCGTCCGATGTCGGATTCCACGCGGTCGGATGCGTACCATTTCGGGTCGCAACGGCGCCTCCCTTTGCGTCCCAGACGCGGACGGGGATTTCCCAATTGCCGGAAACGAGTTGGCTGCCGCTCGGATTCCAACTGACGGAAAGGACCGTCTTCCGGTGCCCATCGAGCTGCGTTTTCCGAGTTCCATCGGCATTCCAAGCCCCGACGGTCCCCTCGTCACCAGCGGCAGCAAATTCGCCGGCGCGATTGAACGAGATCGCTCGAATCGAAACCGTGTCGAGGGAAATCGCGCCGTCCCATTCACCCGACTTGTTCAAAAAGCGAATTCCCTGCCGGTCGGTCGCGACCGCGAGGCGGCTCCCGTCGCGAGACCACTCAAGATCGTTGATCCGACCGACCTCCATTTTCTGGGTGCTCAGGAGAGTCCCATCGCGTTGCCACAACCGAACGGTTTTGTCATCGCCACTGGTTGCAAGCAGCCCATTCCCGCTCCAGGTGATTGCGGTCACAGCGTTGCCATGACCACTCAACGTGGAGTGCCGCGCTCCGTTGCTCGTCCATACGAGAACGGTGCCGTCCATACCCGCTGACGCGAGGAGCCCTCCATCGGAACTCCAGGACAATCCGAGTACGCCGCCGAGGTGACCTTTCAGTTCCGGACCGCGAATTCCACTCGCGTTCCACGATCCTTTGAGATCCCAGATGCGAACCGTGCCGTCCAAACTGGCGGATGCCAGCTTTTGACCGGACGGGTGCCAGGCGACTCCGTCGACTTGGGATGTATGACCGGTCAGAACCGGCCCGGCTTCACCCGTCGCGCGCCACAGTCGAATCGTCGAGTCGAAACCTCCCGATGCGATCCACGTGCCGTCCCGACTGAATGCCACAGAGCGAGCCGTACCCGCATGCGATCCAAGTTCGCGCCGGAATTCTCCCCTGGAGTCAAAAAGCCGTACGGCGCCATCCTCACCTGCCGTAACGATCCGATCCTCGACGGGGCTCCAGTCCATGGCCCAGACCGGGCCCGTGTGAGCGGGAATGATGGACGACGTTTTCGAAGTCGCGAGGTCGATGATCCGGACGTTGCCGATGGGCGATCCGCAGGCGACTCGACGGCCATCACGATCCCACGCGACGGCAAAGATATCTCCCCGAGGCGCCAGCGTTTCGATTTGCCATCGGCGTAATCCTGCCACGCGTGCGGGATGCGGCACCAGCCCGGGAAAAAGAGCATCGCCGGCGATCGCTGATCCCACGGCTGATTGGGCAGGTGTGGCTGCTCGTTCTGCCGTCGCGGGCGCGTTCCCTGATTCCACATTGGCCTCGCGGGAAGTGCTCTTCGGCTCGAGCCGAACATGGAACTGTTCACGACCACCCACAGCCATGCTGAATTCGCGAGTGAATATCTCGAATCCGGGTTTGGACACTTTAAGCTTGTGGGTGCCGGGATCGACATCCAGCGTGATCGGTTCGCCACCCGGCTGCAGACTCAGAGTGATTCTTTGTTTTTCGTCAACAGACACCGCCGCTCCGTTGGCTTCCAGCGTATCGAATTCAAGAATGACCGTCCCATGCGGCGTCTCGACTTTTATGCTCCAGGCCACGGCACAATACGCGCCGATTGCCAGGAGCATCACCGCTGCGGCCGCGCCGATCCTGTTGTGAAAAATGCGTCGCGCCCCGTCCGCCTTGATCGAACCGGTCCCATTCGAGTCGACAACTGCAGATGCATTCTCGGCAAGGATCGGCTGCGCGATCGGCCTATCGACCTGCGGATTCGAATCGCCGGCATCGACCGGTTCCTGACGCGACGATTCATTTTCGATCCTCTGGAGCGCCAAGGCGACATCGCTGGCCGTCTTGACTCGGTGTGCGGGATCTTTCTCGAGCAATTGCATCACAAGTGACGCCAAACCCTCGGGCATGTGCGGTTGGATGTCGTCCAGCGATTCCGGTCGATGATTGATGATCGCGAACAGCATCGCCGCGGAGTTACGCCCGTTGAATGGCGGCTCACCGGCCAGCATGCAATAGAGAACACAGCCGATGCTGAAAAGGTCGCTCCGCGCGTCGGCGAGATCGCCTCGCGCCTGTTCCGGCGCCATGAATGCCGGCGTTCCGGCCACTGAACCCGTCTTGGTCAGTTGCAGTTCGTCGTCGTCATTGCGGGCCAATCCGAAATCAAGAATCCTGACTCTCGGGAATTGCTGCCCCCTTTGCTCGAGCCAGATGTTGGCCGGTTTGATGTCGCGATGGACGAGGCCACGATCATGGGCTGCTGCGATGCCGATGGCGACCTGCCTGCCGATGCACACCGTGTCGGCGACAGAGAGCCGTCCTTCTCGTCGCAACCGGCTCTCCAGGGACTCGCCTTTCAAGAGCGGCATGACGAAGAACGGCACACCACGGTCTTCACCGACCTGATGGATCGGAACGATGTTGTCGTGGTCAATCGAAGCGGCCGCGCGGGCCTCGCGCAGGAACCGAAGCTTATGTTCTTTTCGACCCAGAAGACTCGGCTGCATGGCCTTGACCGCAACCCGTCGTCCGAGGCGCAGGTCTTCCGCTTCGAACACCACCCCCATTCCGCCGGAACCCAGCACCCCCAGGACGCGGTAGGATCCCAGCCAGCCCAGCTCGCCTTCGGATGTCGGCGGACGCAGCAGCGGTTTCGCGAGTCCATCGAGGGTGACGTCGGATTGGATCTCGGTCGCGTTCTCATCGACGCTTGTTGGGAGGCTTTCGCTCGACGGGGTTGGCGATTCCGAGCTGTTCTTCGGCTCGGCGTGCGAAAAAAACGCCTGCAATCTCGCAATCAACTGCTCGATCGCGACGCGGTCATCCGAATCAGCGTCCCATGAATTCGCCTTCGGCGAAACGGAATCCAGAAGTGTTCGATCGTGCGAAAGATTTCGCAGGATCGTCGTACAGGTCGGGCACACCGTCACATGATCGCAAATCGCGTCGACTTCCGATTCAGGCAGGTCGCCGACCATCAGTTGCACAACCCGGACCGGATCAGGGCACAACTTGTCGACGGACATCAACGATTGACCTCTTCGGTGCGGACCACGATCGCAAGCGGGACGAACGACCTGCACAAACAATATGCGCGAAACGCGGAAATCATTACAGCAGCCCTTTCAATTCCTCCCGAAGCCGCCTGAGCACGCGACATTTCGCCACATAGACGGCGCCTTCGGAAATCCCCAGCTCGGCGCCAACGTCCAGCGCCGTTCTGCCGGAAACGACATGCTCCCAGCACGCTTTCCAGGTCGTGGGGGCAAAGTCCCGATGCATGATTTCGAGCGCCCGCGCGATGACGTGGCTGCGATATTCTTTTTCCTCGATCGATTCGGCTTCCGCAGAATCCTCCAGATCGAATTCGTTCGCCGCGAATGGTTTCGGGATCGATCGCCGCCGTCCATTTTCGTGCAATCGATTCCTGACCACCGTTCGCAGCCAGGCACGAAAACTCTGCCGTGCATCGTATTCGAAGTCGGGCATTTTTTTGGTGAGCAGCAAAAAAACGTCCTGCACGACGTCGGACGCTTCCTCGCGACCCACCCCCGCTCTCCGCACCAGACTGAAGATGTACGGCGTGTAGAGTGATACGAATCGCTCCCAGGCCTGGCCCTCGCACGGATTTCGGACCCGCTCAAGCAGGCTCGGAGGTGTGGTGTACATCAGGAAATCCTAGTCCGCAATGCGGGTCCGTTCAAGCGCTTCGAGAAGGGGATTCGACGACATCCGAATCGATCACCCGTTCGGCCAGCGTTCGCAACGACCAGCGCGCAAGTCACATTCGAAACGCGCGTCGTGGAAGTGTCTGGAACGAGGACGAACGGCTGACTTCAGCAACCACTCACTGGTCGCGCGGCTACTGGACCAGATCCGGGACGAAGTCCGGGGGATCCTGCAGAGAGCCGTGCGCCGCAGAATGGCACGCCCTCAGGCAAAATCCAGGACATCGGGAAAAAACCTGACACTTTCGTGTAAGAGTGACACGAACCCGCGCATATCGACAGTGACACGATGCAAAATCATCGACGCATGGCGACAGTCGTGGCGTTTGTGGGGAACTTGCCCTTCAACTGCCAGCGACGATTCGCCCATTGCTTGGAATGGGTCGGAGGATTCTGCGCGTGTCCGTAGTCACAAGTTGTCACACCGCTTGCCTAAACACCGTTTCTTTGCTTCTGGGGAGACACCATGAATCGCTGTTCGAGAGCCGTGGCGATCGCAACGCTTGTTGCTTCCGCCCTTTTGGGGACGGGGCAGGCGCAAGCCGCCCTGTACACGTATCAAACCGTCAATGATGGATTATCGCCGGGGCCATTTTATTGGGCCGGGGGCGACACGCTCGGTTGGTACTGGACACCGTCAACGAATGTC
>JAGVKR010000466.1 GCA_020050375.1 Planctomycetales bacterium | reverse complement strand
CCCCGGCGGATGCCGCCAAGCCGGAGGAGAGCAGCAGCGCCGCGCCGGCGACTGCACGATGGAAGCGGGAGGGCATGGGGGAGGCTCCGCGGGAAGAGTGTCGTGTGAAAGTTTGTAGTGTGGACTTCAGTCCACACGAGATGTTTATCGTGTCGGCTAAAGCCAACACTGGTTGTGTGCGACCGTCAATTCGATTGTCACTTTCGCGTCCCCTGAGGTCGTGGATCGTGCCGACGCGGCGGGATCTACGAGAGCGTCGGTGTTTTGGCCTTTGTTTTCGGTTGCGACGGCGCGGGGGGGGCGGGGGGATTGGTTCCACCCAAAAAACGACTCCAGGCGCCGAACCGGCCCTGATACAGGAGAATCAGATACGCCGGAACGAGCAGCGGACGAACGACGAACGTATCAAGCAGCACTCCAAACGCCAGCGCGAAGCCGAGTTGCTTGAGGCCGACCAGCGTTCCGAACAACAGCGATGTGAACGTGCCGGCCATGATGACGCCGCAACTGGAAATGATCGTCCCCGTCTTGAGCATGGCGACGCGGACCCCTTCGATGAGCCCGTGCTGGCGCTGCTCTTCTTCGATGCGGGTCATCAGAAAGATGTTGTAGTCTTCGCCGATCGCCATCAGGATCGTGAACAGAAACATGGGGACTTTCCAATCCAGGCCGCTGAAGCCCTGCGGATCGAGCCAGCGGAAGACGACGAACGTGACCCCGAGCGCCACGAAATAACTGAAGAAGACGCTCAAGATCAGGTAGGCCGAAATCGCCGGCTTGCGGAGCAACAGCAGCAGAATCACGAACACCGCCGCCAGCACCAGAAGATCGATTTTGATCTGGTCGTGATCGGTGACCGACTTCAGGTCGCGGATGCTGGCCGTCGCACCGACCATGTGGATCTCCGAATTCTTCAGGAGTGCCAGATCGGGATCGGTGCGGAGCATGGTCTTCAGCGCGTCTTCGACGGCATTGAGCTGCTGGATGCTCTCGCGGTCGAAGGGGTCTTTCCAGAAAACGACATCGACGCGGGTCACGTGGCGAGCATGCTCTTCCACGCTGCTGACGTAATAAGTATTCGCGGCCTTTCTCTGGACATCGCGCCCTAGAATCTTTCCGATCGCACTGCCGCCGGCGCGCTCTTCAACCACGTCGACGTGCATCCCCAGCGGCTTCTGCATGTAGCGAATGTCGGCAATCCCGAGCTCGTCCGCCCGGTGCTCAAGACGGCCGATCAATCCCTCGAAGGTCTGGTGCCCCACTCCGCTTTCGAAATCGACGTCGTCGTTGCGAAACAGAATTGTCAATGGCCCGGCGTAACCGGCGGGAAAATGCTCCTGAACCGCTTTCGCGCCGATCACGCTTTTTTTCGACACAGGCAGCTCGCTGAGCAACCCGTAGCTCAGATACTCGTAATTGACCAGCCCCCAGATGGCGAAGGGAAGCATCAGCAGGAAACAACTGATGAGAATCTTCCCCGGGCTGCGGAGCAGCCACCGCCCCACGTCCTCCCAGCGCCGGTAAAAGAAATCGTGCCGCACCAGACGGTTGATCAGGCTCGTCCCTGAAATCCGCCCCGCCGGGGCGTGAATCCGTTCCAGTCTCCCGACCGGCCAGAACGCGGCCGAACCGGCACATCGCAACAGCGCGGGGGTCAGCGTCAACGCCGCCAGAAGGCCGATCGTCAGCCCCAGCGAGATGGCGATCCCCGCCTCCTGGAACTTGCCGAACTGCGCGAAGACCATCATCCCGATCCCGCAAATGACCGTCAGCGCGCTGGCCGTCAGGGCCGCGCCGACATGCGCGAGCGTGGCCGAAAGCGCCTGCCGCAACGGCAGGCCGGTGTCGATCTCTTCCTTGTAACGCGCGATCAGAAACAGGCAGTAGTCGACTCCTGTCCCGTAGACCACGACCGTGATGTAGACCTCCATCCCGAAAAAGACGCGATAGTTCAGAAAAGGAACTTCGGTCAGCAGAATGACCAGCGCCTTGGCGATCTGCACCGAGACGAACACCGTTGCCAGCGGAATGAATGCCAGGAACGGCGAGCGATAGATCGCCCCCAGCAGAAACACGACGAGAATCGTTGTCCACAGCTCGGTTTTCTTGCCGCTTTCATCGTTGGCCACGAGCATGTCGCGGCCGACAGTCGCCGAGCCGCTCATCGCCAGGTAGAGTCCCGCCGGGACGACTCCCTTGCCGGTCGCCGGATCGCGCTCGTTGGGAAGAACTTTGTCGATCAAATTCTCGACCCGGTCGACGACCGGTCTGTTCCCCCAACTGAGAAACTCACTCTTCAGCGGCATGATGACGAGCGATGCCTGCTTATCCTGACTGACCAGGAGCGGCCCCACCGTCGGGTTCTTCGAGGTGCGGACTTCGAGCGTCGTCGGGTCGTCGATCAACTCATCCCGAATCGCCTCCAGCCGGGGTTTCAATACTTTCTCAATGAACAGCTCGTCGGCCGGCCGGATCGGCTTCTTGTCGCGACCAACGACGATCACCACGCTGCTTTTGAGAAGGTCCTCGGGAAAGGCGGTCGCCAGCAGCCGCTCCCCGACTAAACTCTTCATTTCGTTGGGGAGAAACGCGAATTCGCCATCTTTGGCCACATCCGTCCACGTAGGAACTCGGAAGGGGAGCCAGCCCAGCCGATTGAACCAGCCGGTGTGAACGGCGGTCGCCCCCAGCAAGGCAATTCCCCAGAGTACGAGGATCACCTGCCAGCGGCGTTCAACCAGTTTTCCGAGACGTTCGAACATCGGCTCAAAACTACGAGACGCGAAAGAAGTTCGGGGCAAAACAGGAGGGACGAGCGAGTCCAGCTCCCGGTCCAAATCGAGACGTGCGGCGTATACTGAACTCGAATCGAGACAACCCTTTACGGTATCGAACGGGGAATAAAGCGTCAATCATCGGGGAAACAGATGTCCGGCGTCTCTTTCTTCGTTACAATACTGGCGATTCGGCGACTGGAGTTGTCTGGATCGGGATCAGGTGCGTTGACGCGGCAAGTCCCCGGGAGATGCCTAGTGCCCCAGGTGAGTGTCGAGCGTTGGATCGATCGTTTCGCGGCCCGTGTCCGCCTGGGAGAGTTCCTGCGGCGGGGCGCCGAATGGGGAGCGGCCTATCTGTTCCTGTTCGGGGCTGCGGTTCTCGTCGCCAAGCTCCTTTGGCCCCAGCTTTGGCCGCATGTCCTCTGGCTTGCCGTGGGGATCCTCCCCGTCTCAGCGGTGGTGTGGTGGTTGAGCCAAAGGGGGGGCCAGAATCGTTGGCAGTCGGTCGCTCGCCTGGATGCGGCCCTCGACACGGGGGGGCTGCTGATGACGCTCACCGAGCGGCCGGACGCCGATTGGTCCAACCGGTTGCCGCAGCTCGAGCAACTCTGGCGTGAGGCGCTGCCACGGATTCGCCCGAAGCGCTTTGCCAGCTATCTGGCTCTCCCGTTCTTGTTTGCAACCGGAGCCTGCTTCGTGCCGTTGCGAGAAGCGTCGACCGCCGGCCCATTGCTCAACACCGTGGGGCAGCAGGCCGCCCAGGATCTGGAAGAGTTGCTCAAAGAGATCGAAAAAGATCAGGTGTTGGAAGAAGAGGAAGAGCGGCAACTGAAAGAGGAAATTCAGAAACTGACCGAGGAGACCCGCGACACTCCCCTCACGCACGAAAAATGGGAGACCGTCGACGCGCTTCGCGAGCGAATGAAGGTTCGCCTCGAGTCGGCTTCGATGTCGTTGGCCCAGGCGGGCGAGGCGGCGGCCAAGTTGGCGGATTCCAACCGGCCCGACGCCCCCGAGCTTTCGCTCGAGCGTGCCGAGCAACTCGAGAAAGAGCTCGCCGAGTCGTTGCAGAAAATGATGAAGAAAGGGGGCCTGTCGGGCGCGCCCCAGGAGTTGCGCGATCAATTGCAGCGGCTGATGAAAAACGGCAAGCTGCAAATTCCGAAGGATCCGGGTGAACGGCAGGAGCTGCTCGACGAGCTGCGCGAATTTCTCGATAAAGAAAACGACAAGCTTTCCGAACTACGGAAGAAGTGCTCGGGCTGTAAATCGGGGCAATGCCAGGGAGACAAGGAATGTGAAGGGGGTCTGTGCCAGGGTGACAAAAGTGGCAATCGTCCGGGACGCGGGGGAATCACACGCGGACGGGGCGATGCCGACCTGACCTGGGGCGACGAAGCCGACCGCGAAGGGGCGAAATTCAAGGAAGTCGTCCTGCCGCGCGGGTTCCTCGATCAGCCCAAAGACGAGATCGTGGGAATCCAAAAGACCGCGCCGAACGAAGAGGCGGCGGATACGGCGCCTCGCGCTGCCGGGCGCACCATTGACCCTGCTGCCGGCCAGACCACATGGAATCGCAAGCTCAACCCCCGGCATCGGAATGCCGTCCGGAAATACTTCGACAATAACGACAAACAGCCGAAGAAGTGACAGGATTCATGCGCCAGGGATCAGGAGTCAGGTGACAGCCGGCGCATGGGCCCTCTGATGCCTGCCTCCTGTCGCCTGACCACTGAATTTCGGTTGACGCACAGGCCGAACGCCCACTGCATTGAGGAGACATCGTTTGAGCGATCGGCAAGGGGCCGGCGTGGTTGATTCCACCGCCACGTCGACGTCCGGAAACGACGCATCCGTTGCGTCCGAACGATCGGCGGGGCGGTTGCTGTCGCCGGCCGAAACGGCTCGGGCCCAGGCGCTG
>JAGVKR010000068.1 GCA_020050375.1 Planctomycetales bacterium | reverse complement strand
GTCGGCCGGCGCCGGTTGCGGCAAGACGTATGTGCTCACCCGGCGATTTCTGTCGCATTTGACGCCGGGCACGGGTGCGCTCGACCTTTCGGACCTCGTCGCGATCACGTTCACCGAACGGGCGGCGCGGGAGATGCGCGATCGCATTCGCAAAGAGTGCCGGCGGATTCTTGACGATCGCACGACTGAAAACGTCGAGCGCTGGGTATCGCTCGTCCGGCAACTCGACTCGGCGCGGATCAGCACGATCCATTCGTTCTGCGGGTCGCTCTTGCGGGCCCATGCGGTTGAAGCGGCCCTCGATCCGCGGTTCAAGCTGCTCGACGAAACGATGAGCGGCTCGCTCTTGCGGAACGCCGTCACGGAGGGTCTGCACGCGCTCCTGGCTGCGGGAAACGCCGACAGCCACGAAGTGGTGTTCGAATTCGGGCTCGATCGCGCGCAGAGCCTGCTCGAGCAACTGACGCTCGAACGTTACCGCATTGACTTCGAAAAGTGGCGCGGGAAGACATCGGCCGAGCTGGCGGCGAAGTGGGAAGAGATGTGGCGGTCCATCGCCGCGCCCCAGTTGCTTCAGGACCTGTTGGAATCGCAACCCGCACGAAAGTTGCTCACACTTCTGGACGAGCACATTCCCAGTCACGCCGTGATGGGCCAGCGCCGTATGGCGCTGCTCGACGATCTCCCGGCACTTCTGGTCTGCGACGATCCCGCGGCCTGTCTCGAGCGTCTGAAAGAAAATGCTCGCGTGCAGGGGGGAGGAGGCAAAGGAGCCTGGCGCCACGAGGAAATTTACGAAGAGGTCAAGGAGACCCTGACCGAATTCCGCGACGCCGTCGACAAGACGATCGATCAATGGGAATACGTCGCGGCCGACGTCGTTCCCGCGGCGGAGATCGGCTTGTGCATGCTCCGCGTTGTCGAGCAGGTCGGCCGAACTTATGACGAGCACAAGCGGGCCGGCGCCTGGCTCGATTTCGACGATCTCCTGCTCGGCGCCCGCAACCTGCTCCGCGACCATCCGGACGTCCGCCGCCGCGCCGCCGCCGGCATCGGCTTGCTGCTCGTCGACGAGTTTCAGGACACCGATCCGATTCAAACCGAGATCGTCGAGCATCTCTGCGGCGACAAGCTGCTCTCGGGCAAGCTGTTCGTCGTCGGCGACGTGAAACAATCGATCTACCGCTTTCGCCGGGCCGAACCGGGGGTGTTTCGCGATCTGCGGCGGCGGATTCCCGAACAGGGCCGATTGCCGCTCACGACGAATTTCCGCAGTCAGCCGGCTATTCTGAACTTCGTGAACGCGCTCTTCGACGAGGCTCTCGGCGACGAATACGAACCGTTGACTCCCAGTTGCGAGCAGCTTTCGACGGAACCGGTCATCGAGTTCCTGTTCTCGAGCGCCGGAGCCGATCCACAGGAATCCTCGGACGAGACCGACGATTCGGCTGAAAGCCGCCGCAAGCGCGAAGCCCAATGGATCGCCCGGAGATTGGCGCAAATCCTTCATGACGGCGTGCCGCGCGTCCGCGTGCGCGATCGCACCACCGGGCGCGACACGCTGCGTCCCGCGACGAAGAAAGACATCGTCATCCTCTTCCGAGCGATGACCGACGTCCGTCACTACGAGGCGGCTCTTCGCGACCAGGGACTCGATTACTACGTCGTCGGCGGGCAGGCGTTTTTTGCCCAGCAGGAAGTGTTCGACGTCGTCAATCTGTGCCGAACGCTCGACGATCCCGATGACGAAGTCGCACTCATCGGCGTGCTCCGTTCGCCGTTCTTTTCGTTGTCGGATGATGCTCTGTTGGCGTTAGCGCGGCAGCGAACGAGCGGCGAAACCGCCAGCAGCCGGCGACCGTCGCTGGTCACAGCGATCGGTTTGACACCACCGGCCTACCTCTCCGAGGCGCAGCAGAAACGGATCGCATTCGCGGGGCGGGTGCTTTCCGAGCTTCGGGCGTGCAAAGATCGCCTGCCGCTGGCCCAACTGCTCGCTCTCGCGGTCGAACGGACCGGTTACGACGCGTCGCTCCTCACCGAGTTTCTGGGGACGCGCAAGCTGGCCAACCTGCGAAAGCTGATCGATCTCGCCCGGCAATTCGACCGCTCGGGACTCTTCACGCTGGCCGATTTCGTCGATCGGTTGCAGGAATCGGTCGGCGAAGAGACCAAAGAGCCTCTGGCGGCGACCCACCCCGAGTCGAGCGACGTCATCCGCCTGATGTCGATCCATCAGTCGAAGGGACTGGAGTTTCCCGTCGTGGTCGTGGCCGATATGGATCGGAAAGGGAACGAGCTTCCCCCGGCGGCGCGGTTCGATCCCGGCTTAGGTCCGCTCGTGGCCCTGCCCGAGAAATTCGGCGTGAAACGTGAAAACCTCGGGTTGCGATTGATGCGGCTCTACGAGCAAAAAGAAAACCTCGCCGAAACGCTTCGGCTGCTCTACGTGGCGACGACCCGGGCCGCCGACCATTTGATTCTCTCGGCCAATCTGAAGAACGCCGGCGAGGTCAGCCATCCCTGGCTCAAGCTCCTCTCCGAGCGTTTCGATCTGCTCACCGGTCAGCCCCGATCGGCGCCGACGGCGGGAACGTCTGTTCTGCTGAAATATGGCCATTGTTTGCCGAAGATTCACGTCCATCACGCCTGCCCCGCGCCGGTTCCGCGTGCCAGCCGCAGTGAACAAGATGGGCTGCCGCTGCGGCTCGTGCGGGAAACTCTGGCCGCCGCGTCTCCCCAACCTCTGCCAGCGACGCTGGCGCCAATTGCTGTCGACTTCGCTGCTCGCCGCCGCTTGAGCGTTTCGGAGATTCGCCAGGCGGACGCGCGTCTCAACGAACGATCGCCGCTTGTGCTCGATGCCGCGGATGAGGCTGAATCTCACGATGAAATCGTCGGCGATGATCCGGTGTCGATCTCGAGCCTGGCGTCAGGTGGCGACGAGGCACGCCAGTTGGGAGACATCGTGCATCTGATTCTCGAACGGGTCGACCTTCGGTCTCCCGGTGATGCGGCGGCACAAGTCGCAACAGTCTGCGAGGGGCTGTCGCAGCAGATCAGCCCGGCGGTCCGCCAGGCGGCAGTCGCCTGCGTCTCCGCGTT
>JAGVKR010000445.1 GCA_020050375.1 Planctomycetales bacterium | reverse complement strand
GGCGCGGCGTTCGGTCCGAGAGCAGTGCTGCCCGGCGGCGATCAGCTCGACTTCTCCCGGCGTTCCCTGCTTCAGCGATTTTGCGACGAGCTGTGCGACCAGCCGATGGATCGTCAGGTCGGGATAGCGACGAATCGGGCTGGTGAAATGGCAGTAGTTCTCGGCGGCCAGTGCGTAGTGCCCCATCTCCTCCGGAGTATATTCGGCCTGCTTCAGGCTGCGGAGCAGGGCGTAATTCACGGCGTGGACGTGTGGCGTGTTGTGAACCTGGTCGAGCAGCTTCTGCAAATCGGGACGGCTCTGATACCGCTTGAGCGGATATCCGAGCGACGTGACAAACTCCGCAAATGCCCTGAGCTTGGCCTCGTCCGGATCGGCATGAGCCCGCCGCAGGAAGGGGACACCGCGGTCGGCCAGCGCCGTCGCCACCGCCACGTTCGCCGCCAGCATGAACTCTTCGATGATCTGATGACTCGGATCATGCGGCGCCACGTGCGCTCCCGAGACCCGGCCCTGCTTGTCGAAGTCGATTTTGACTTCGGGCATGTTGAGCTCGAGGGCTCCCATCGCGAACCGCCGCGTTCGCAGCCGCATCGCCAGCTTGTACATCAGGTCGAGCAGATGCCGAACCTTGGCGCTTACCTTCGCCTTGTGCCGTTCCGGATCCTGAATAATCGGCATGACCTCTTCGTACGCGAACCGCTTCGTCACCTTGATCGCCGAGTTGGCAAACGAGGTATGGACCGGAATTCCCTCGGCGGTGAATTCCATCAGCGCCGATTTTGTGTAACGCACCTTCCCCTGCTGCAGGCTGGCGAGACTGTTGGAGATCAGCTCGGGGAGCATCGGAACCACCCGGTCGGGAAGATACACGCTGGTGCCGCGCTGGTACGCCTCGTCGTCGAGCGGCGAACCGGGCTGCACGAAGTGCGCCACGTCGGCGATGTGGACTCCTAGGTGCCAATGGCCATCTTCCGATTGCGATAGCGAGATGGCGTCGTCGAAATCGCGGGCGTCAACGGGGTCGATCGTGACGATCGTCTCGGCGGTCAAATCGAGCCGCCCGCCAAGCGATTCTTCGTCGAACTGTTCCGCCTGCGTGCGGGCCGCGTCGAGCACTGCCTCGGGGAAGGAATCCGGAATACCGAACTCGTGGATGATTGAAAGCGTGTCGACCCCTGGCTCGCCCCGCGCCCCGAGGACCTGGGTCAGCACTCCTTCGCCGGCACGGGCATGGCTGGGGAACCGCACCATTTCGAAGACGACTTTGTCCCCCGTTTGCGCCCCTTTTGCGCCGGGGTCGCCGACGAACACCGGCTCGTTGAGCGTCGAGCCGTCGACCTGGACCCATCCCTGCTCGTCGCGTTCGAAATATGTCCCGACGAACGTGCGCGTCGAGCGCTGCAGGATGTCGACGACCCGTCCGCGGATTCGACCGTCGTCGCGCTGTCGATCGAGGAGCTGCACGAGAACTTCGTCGCCGGTGTGCGCTTCGCCGAGATCGTGGGGAGCGATGAACACATCCTGCTTCGGGCCGGTTGCGGCCGTCGCCGATTTCTTGTGTGGAATCAGGAAACCGGCCCCGCCGGCAGTCTTCTTGATCGTCCCTTCGAGCAGCCCGCGAGCGGCCTTGACGCGGAGCAGGCCGTTTTGACTCCGCTGCACCTTGCCCGACTGGAGCAGTTCTTCGAGCGCGCCGCTAAATTCCTGTTGTCGCTTTTTGGTGACGTTGAGTTGCTCCGCCAGCACCGGCGCCGTCACCGGCTGATAATCGGGTCGGCCGAGTGTCTCGAGAATCTTTTTTGAGATGAGTTGCATTTTGAGAGATAAACCAGCGACGTGAATTTCGGTGCAAAAAGAACGGAACGAGCGACATCAAATTTGCGCTGCGAAGGGCAGCCGAGCCATGCGCCTTCTACGCGGGAGAGTATATCCGCCGTTGTGTGCCACCGGAGGGGCGTGGGTGGAAAGTACAGTGGATACTTGCGAATGACGAAATTCAAATGTCTAAGGAAATCCGAAATCCCAAAAGTCAAAAGGGGCGTAGGTCGGTTTACGTTCCGTTTGCAGTCATCCGCATGTCATTTCCATTTTTTTTGGGTTTCAGATTTCCTTAGACATTTGGATTTCGTGCTTCGTTCCACTTCGCTTGAATTCTCCCCGCGATCCTGCGACGTTCACGACATCCTTGTTTTGTCAGGAGCACGCCATGTCCGAGGTTTCGCGGCGGGGGTTCATTGGGTCGGCGGTTGTCGCCAGTTTGGCCGCCGGGGCTGCGGCCGATGGCGACTTTCCGTTTCGCAATAACGTCCCCGATCCGCTCCTCGACGGCAAAGAGTTGCCGACGTTCAAATTCGCCCTCGAAAAATCCGAGGGGAAGGTGATGGGCGGGAGCTTCGGCAAAGAAGCAACCGTCGTGCAGTTGCCGATCTCAAAGGGGCTCGCCGGTGTCTCGATGCGGCTCGAACCGGGAGTGGCCCGCGAGCTGCACTGGCACGCGACCGCGGCCGAGTGGGCCTTCGTCCTCGAAGGCCGCTGCCGGACGACCGTCATCGATCCCCTGGGCAACTCCGAAACGAACGACTTCGATCCGGGCGACATCTGGTACTTCCCCCGCGGGCACGGTCATTCGATCGAATGTCTGGGGAACAAGCCGTGCCATTTCATTTTGATTTTCGATAACGGCTATTTTTCTGAATTCGGCACGTTCAGCATCACCGACTGGCTCGGGCACACGCCGAAAGCACTCCTCGCGAAAAACCTTGGCCTTCCGGAATCGGCCATTGACGGCATTCCAAAAAACGAGTTGTATTTCACCAAAGGCCCGATCCCGCCCGACGGGCAGCAACCGCCATTGCAGGGGAGCCTCAAGTCGCCTCCGGCAACGCATCGCTTTCGGATGATGGCACAGGAGCCTCACTCGATTCACAAAGGGGGCCGCGAGTGGCGCGTCGGCGTCGAGCGGTTTCCGATTTCGCAAACGATCACGGGTGTCATTCTCGATCTCGAACCGCAGGGACTCCGCGAGTTGCACTGGCATCCCAATGCCGACGAGTGGCAATATGTCATCTCGGGACAGGTGAGTGTCACGATGTTCGGCTCGCACGGGCGCTACCGGATCGAAACGCTCGACGCCGGCGACGTGGGCTACATCCCGCAGGGTTACGGCCACTCGATCGAGAACACCGGTCCGAAGGCGGCCCGGATCCTGATCGCCTTCAACACCGGGCGCTACCAGGCGATCGACCTCTCGCAATGGCTTGCCGCCAACCCCGCCTACCTGCTTGCCGACCACTTTGGCAAGCCGGCGTCATTCTTCGAGAAGCTCCCGAAGCATCGGGTCTTCATCGCGCCGACAGAATCGCCAGCGCACGGCAGCGCGGAGATCAAGTGACCGGCGAGCGGGGGGCGTCAGCCCCCTGAAGCGTTGCATGAAAGTCGAGACGGGGAGACAGAGAGACAGAGAGACAGAGAGACAGAGAGACGGGGAGACGGGGAGACGGGGAGACGGGGAGACGGGGAGACGGGGAGACGGGGAGACGGGGAGACGACGTTCGCCATCCGTCTCACGCACAGGTTGGCACTTCTCCCTCCCCCCCCTGGTGGGGGAAGGGCCGCGGATGGGGGGGCGAACGTCGCTCGACTCCCGCCGTCGTCATCAACGAATTCCCATCCGCACCTCTCCACGATCTACGGTGCGCAATCTTCAATCCTCGGCCCACTATGCAACGATCCACAATCAACGACCTGCTACCCTCGATCCTCTGTCCGCTCTCCGCGTCGTAACGATTAACACGACGGGCGCTGCGCACCAGACGAAGTAACCGGGCCCGAGAACCCAGCCGTTTTCCCTTTCCATGATCTGTACGGGGACGAGACAGCCAATCGCAAACAGTGCTGACAGGCCGGCCAGTACGGCCGCGAGTCGCAGCCGCCGAAAGATCGTCGTCAAGCACGCCAAAGCGAACAGGTGATTGGCGGTGGCGCCTGCGAGAATTGGCCATGAATCGGTCAGGTCTACCCCCCCGCGAGCCCGCGATGCACCAAAGGCCTGTCGAGCCAGCTTCTCACCCGCTTCGAAGGCGATTGCCTCGGTCGAGAGAGCAACCGAATACCCCGGCTCGAACGTCTCCCATATCGGATATGCCGGCAGACAAAGCGCCGCGCCAAACACGACGAGCGCCGGGACAATCAGCCAAAAACAGCGTCGTCGCGACAGCCCTCCCGCACCAGCGCCGAACCCCGGCCGTTCACCGAAAACTGGAAGGATCATGTCGAATACGATCCGCAGACATGGAGATTTATTCCCGCCATCCCTTCCATAATTACGTTCGAAGCGCCGCAACTCGCGGGTTTGATCCTTGATCGAAATCGTTTGGCGGCGACAATCAACGTCGACGCTCAATGCAAATCCTGACAATCAACTGGGAGAAACCATGCCAACCATGCGCGTCGTCCAGGTTTCGCGTCCGAAGGGCGAACTTGAAATTGTCCAGCGACCGATTCCTGAGCCGCAATCGGGAACCGTGCGGATCAAAGTTCAGGCTTGTGGCATTTGTCACAGTGATTCATTCACCAAAGATGCGCTTTTGCCTGGAATTGTCTACCCGCGCGTGCCGGGGCACGAGGTGGCGGGGGTCGTCGACGCTGTCGGGCCGGGGGTCAAGGGCTGGTCGTCCGGCGAGCGGGTCGGCGTCGGGTGGAACGGCGGGTATTGCGGGAACTGTGAACCGTGCCGCCGCGGCAATTTTTTGGCATGTGTGACCGGCCAGGTGACGGGTGTGACTTACGATGGCGGGTATGCCGAGTATCTCGTAGCGCCTGTCAGTGCCGT
>JAGVKR010000787.1 GCA_020050375.1 Planctomycetales bacterium | reverse complement strand
GGGCGTCGCAAACGGAAGACGGTCAGCCGGAATGGCTCCTCTGCAAATTCGCAGAGGCCGTGGAGATCAAGGCGGTTGTCATCCACGAAACCTTCAACCCCGGCGCTGTGACGAAAATCACCGCGTTTGACGCCGACAACAAGGAAGTCGAGGCGTGGACCGGCGTCGACCCGACGCCGCGCAACGTGCCTCGCGGCGTTTCGGTGATCCCACTCCAGATTCCTTTCAAGATCAACAAGATCAAGATCTACATCGACTCGCCTGCCGTCCCCGGCTGGAATGAAATCGACGCCGTAGGATTGCGCAACGCAGCCGGTGATACGCAGTGGGCGCAAAAAGTGGAAGCCAGCAGCACTTTTGCTTCGGAACAAGCGCCGCCCCAACCGGTTCGAGTTGTCGTGAGCGCTGCCGAGATGGAACGGCTGAAAGCTCTCGACGCTGAAGTGAAAGAATTGCGGAAGGAAGTCGATCGCCTCAAGAAACTGGAAGCCGAAATCCAGGAATTGAAGCGGTTTGTCAAAGAGAGCCGTCAGCCATGAGCGCGACTCTGTTGCAACATCCGACGTTCTACGGTCTGGCGGAGCGCCTGCGCGCTACGCATCGGTTGCGGTCGCTGTCGATCGCCCTGATCGTCGCCGGGTGGGTCGGTTCGGCGCCGGAACTGGCAATCGCCGAACCGAAAGCAGTCCAAGGTGCTGGCGCCGTGGGGGATCTCGTTCTCACGACGGCCGGCTCAACGGTTCGGGCGCGTCTGCGGATCGTTGTCGACGGAAAACCGTGGGCCGACTGGGTCGAAGCAACGCGTGCGAAATATGTGGAAGGTTTGTTCGTGTGGCTCGACGCCGATGCCGATGGAACTCTCAGCGAAGCCGAGGCGAAGCGGACCCCTTCCCCACCGCCACTTCCGCTGCCCGACGCTCAGGATTCGGAGGAAGTGCACTTTGCATTCAACTTCCGCGTCATGGACCTGGACGGCGACGGCAAAGTGACGCGCCCGGAGCTGGATGACTATTATCGCAGCTTCGGCGGTGCGCCATTCCGCGTCGTGAAGCCAGCGGCGCGGCGTTCGTCACCGGTGGGTTACGAGCTCTTCCTGCGTCTGGACGGCAACCAGGATGGCGCTCTGACGGCCGACGAGATGAGCGACGTGGATGCACTATTCTCGCTCGATCGCGACGCCGATGGCCTGCTGGCGGCGGGTGAGATTCCCGGCGGCGGCGGAGCGTCGCGCGGGGAAGAATTCGTGGCCAATTCAAACGCCGGACAGGCGATCGCCGAGGCGCTGACGATCGCCTGGGAGGCGGCCGGCAACGAACCCGCCGATCTCGAAGTCGCCATTGATCTGAGCACCAGGGAAGTGAATGAGTCTCCCCTAAGGCTCGTCGTGCCGTCGGGTCGACAGACGGTCAACTCCCATCTGGAAGCCGACGGGGTTTTGGTCGTGCAGTTGGCTGGCAACCGAATCGAGTTGCTGGTTGCCCCGGCGCCGGTGCGAACCGAAGCGCAGCTCGCCGCGACACTGCAGCGGGAATTCGCCGCGGCCGACACCGATCGCGACGATCGCATCTCGAGCAACAATCGAGTACCGGAGTTTCTGCGGCGAAATTTCGACCTGATCGACCGCAATGGAAACCAGAGTCTCGAGCGCAGCGAGCTGGACGGATTTCTCCACCAGGTCCTGCCTTTGCAATCGTCAATCGAAGCCAGCCGCATGACGCTCAGCTTGGGAGCGCGGCGTTCCGGGTTGTTCGATCTGCTTGACCGAAACGACGATGGTTCTCTCGGCGCGCGGGAGTTGCGTGCGCTGCCACGGATCGGGCGTGAATGCGGCACGAATGGCAGGCTGACTTCCAGGGAGATTCCCGCCAGCTACACGGTGGTCGTTCGCCGCAGCACGCTTCTCGCCCCCTACGAGCCGCAGAATTCGCCGATGGGGGGCCCTCCCTGGTTCAGCCGTCTCGATCGGAACCGCGACGGGGACGTGTCGGCGGCAGAGTTTCCCGGTCGGATTGAACTGTTCGACCAGCTTGATTCCGACCGCGACGGATTGATCGGGTTGAAGGAAGCGCTACAGGCCGAGGGGAAATTCCGCGGTACTTCGTTGAACACCAAGGAGAGCCAGTGATGCCGTGGCGTCTCATGAGATCGGGTCTTATCGGCAGCCTGATGCTGCTCGCGGCGACGACCGCCCGGGCCGATGCGCCGTCGCAAACCTCGCCGGAGGAAGTCAGCGGGCAGATTGATGCCTTGCTGAGCGAGGCGTGGCGTCAGCAAGGGGTCTCGCCTGCTCTGCCGTCGTCGGATGCTATGTTTTTACGCCGTGCCTGTCTCGACCTCACCGGGGCGATTCCGACCGTGCGTCAAGTGCGGGCGTTCCTCGCTGATGAAAGTCCTGACAAACGCTCGCGACTGATCGACGAGCTGCTCAAAAGCCCCAGCCATGCCACGCACCTGGCCCACCTCTGGCGCGACATCATGCTGCCCCGCGCCCGCGGGACACCCCTTGCCGGAGTCTTCGAAAATTGGCTCCAATCGCGATTCCACGCCGGCGCCCGCTACGACGAGCTGATCTTCGAGTTGCTCACCGCCTCGGGGCAAGCCGGCGCAAACGGCCCGACCTTGTTTTACAGTTCGCTCGAAGTGAAACCCGAAGAGCTCGCCTCGAGCACGTCGCGAATCATGCTGGGGGTGCAGATCGGTTGTGCCCAATGCCACGACCATCCCTTTTCGACACGATGGAAGCAAAAGGATTTCTGGGGACTGGCCGCGTTCTTCGCGCAGGTTTCCGGACAGCGCGGCACGGCCTCGGTGATGGACGTCAATTCCGGCGAAGTGAAGCTGCCCAAAACTGACCAGGTCGTCCCGCCACAGTTTCCGGGGGAGAAAGAACCTGCGGAATCGGGAGCGGTCCGTCGCCGGCAATTGGCCCAGTGGGTCACCGCGCCCGACAATCCCTATTTCGCTCGGGCGACAGTCAATCGGGTCTGGTCGATGCTGTTCGGGGCGGGGCTGGTTGATCCCGTCGACGATTTCGGCGATCACAATCCGCCGAGCCATCCGCAGATTCTCGAGGTGCTGTCGGCCGACTTCGTCGCCAACGGATACGATCTGCGGCGGTTGTTCCGGGTGATCATGCTCACGGCGAGTTATCAGCTCTCCAGTGAATTGACCGGAGAGCTTTCCAGCGCGCCTCAACTGTTTGCCGTGATGCCGGTCAAAAGCCTCTCGGCCGAGCAGATTTACGAATCGATCCTGCGAGCGACCGGCCGGCGTGCGCCGCTCGTTGCGGCCTCGCGCCGGAATCCCGCCGAACGGCAGTCGTTCGTTGCGAAATTCGACGCGCCGACGCAGCGGCTGATCGAGTTCCAGGCGGGGATCCCGCAGGTGCTCACAATGCTGAATGGTCCGCTGATTTCCGCCGCGGCCGACCTGCAGAAGAGCGACCTCTTGGCCGCCCTCGTGGATGCTCCGTTTCTGGATTCGGAGCAGCGGATCGAAACGTTGTATCTGGCGACGCTCTCCCGGCTGCCGGATGAGGCGGAGCGCGCCCGTTTGATCGAGTTCACATCGGGCCGCGATCCGGAGAAAGCGCTCTCAGATATTCTCTGGGTCCTTTTGAATAGTTCCGAGTTTTTGTTGAACCGCTGAAAGCGTGTGAATGGTTCGATGATCTTAGCGATCGCTGACAAGAATGTAGTGTCGGCTTCAGCCGGCACAAGACAACATCTCGTGTGGACTGAAGTCCACACTACAAACGTTCAATCGTTCAAAACACAATGCCGCTGAAATAGCCCCTCCGGGAGTGGATGGCATGTCGAACCGATTTTCGAACCAATCGAATTCTTCGCTGGAGACGGCGCTCACCCGCCGCGACCTGCTGCGTTTGGCCGCATTTGGCCTGGGGAGCGCGGGCACCAGTGGATGGATGCCCGCTTTCGCCGAAGCGCTCGCTCAGAATCCACACCGCCGACGGCATTGTGTGCTCTTGTGGATGACCGGCGGGCCGTCGCAAACCGACACCTTCGACATGAAGCCGGGCCACGCCAACGGCGGTCCGTTTCAGGAGATTGCGACAAGCGTCCCAGGGCTCCGCTTCAGCGAGCACCTGCCGAAGCTGGCGGCGCATGCCGATCACCTCTCGGTCATTCGCAGCCTGAGCACGCGAGAAGGAGACCACGGTCGCGGCGCCTACCTGATGCGAACCGGGCACATGCCCGATGGCGCCATTCGATTTCCCACGCTCGGTTCGCTGCTCTCCAAAGAGCTCCGCGACGAGGAAGGGTCCGTTCCGCACTTCGTCAGTATTGCACCGTTCCGTGGTGTCAATGCCGCCGCGTTCGAGCCCGGATTCCTGGGCCCGCGCTTTGCCCCGCTGGTCGTCAACGCCGCGCGTCCGCAGCAGCAACCATTGCAACCCGGGGACGGATTCGCAGAATTGGGCCTGGACGATCTCGTGACTCCCGAAGGGGTCGAGCAGTCGCGGAACGACGGTCGCCTGGCGCTTTTGCAAAGCGCGCAGCAGGAGTTCCTGTCGAAGCATCGGTCGGGTTCGCCAGTGGCGCACAACACCGTGCTGGAGCGGGCGCTGCGGTTGATCCATAGCCGGGCCGCCGACGCTTTCGACCTGTCTCAGGAAAGCGCCGCCGTTCGCGAAACGTACGGTCGGGGGACGTTTGGTCAGGGGTGCCTGATGGCCCGGCGGCTGATCGAGGTCGGCGTTCCCTTCGTTGAGGTTTCGCTTGGAGATTTCGGCCGCTGGGACACGCACAACGACAACTTCAATATGGTCCGCGGGCTGTCTGCCGAGCTGGACGCCGGCTGGAGCTCGTTGATGAGCGATCTGAAAGATCGGGGACTGCTCGAATCGACGACGATCGTCTGGATGGGAGAATTTGGCCGGACGCCGCGGATCAACGGCGGCGCGGGCCGAGATCACTTCCCGAACGCCTGGTCGGCCGTGCTGGCGGGGGGAGGGATCAAGGGAGGCCAGGCTTACGGCCGCACCAGCGCCGACGGAATGACGGTCGAGGAAGGCCGAATGGACGTCGGCGATCTGCTGGCAACCGTGTGTGCGGCCTTGGGGGTCAATCCCGAGCAGCGAAATGTTTCGGAAGTCGGCCGCCCGATCCGAATTGCCGAAGGCAAGCCTGTCCGCGACGTGCTCAGCGGGTCAACGTGAGTCGGCGCATCACAACAGATCGACCACGATGCTGTCCGCCAGAAATCGGCCGGAGCGC
>JAGVKR010000070.1 GCA_020050375.1 Planctomycetales bacterium | reverse complement strand
GAACCGCGGCCGATCCGCGACATCAACCCCGACATGCCGGCCTGGCTGGAAGGAATCGTCGCCCGGCTGCACGCGAAATGGTCGGGAGACCGATTTCAAACGCCCGACGAAGTCGCCGAGCTATTGGAACAGTGTCTGGCCCACGTTCAGCAACCGACAGTTGTTCCGCTGCCGACACTTGCCGCGTCCCTCGCACCGCTTGTAGGACCGCCTTCAGGCGGTCGCCCGGTTTCGGCCGTCCCGCGCAAACGACTCTACGGGAATTCCTGGCCGGTGTGGGTCACACTTGCCGGGATTGCCGTGGCGATCGGTCTGGGCGTTGCGATGCGCAAGCCGCCGGATTCGCGACAAACGACATCGTCCGACGAATCAGAATCGCCTTCGCCCCCGTCGGCCGCGGTCGACATTCCCGCCGAACGCTGGGAGGACCGGGTCGGCAGCGAGCTGGAAACAATCGGGACGGGCCTCGAGCGGCTGGATGAGGAATTGAAGGTCGAGCCCGAGGGAGAGTTGGAAGCAGAAGACACGACGGAAGGAA
The DNA here is from genome assembly GCA_020050375.1 of Planctomycetales bacterium. Classification (GTDB taxonomy): domain Bacteria; phylum Planctomycetota; class Planctomycetia; order Planctomycetales; family Planctomycetaceae; genus SIAF01. The sequence goes on along the minus strand of JAGVKR010000070.1, from coordinate 7,938 downwards.
CGATCGACAAGCCGCCGGAGGCGGAGTCTGAAGAGTGAGAGCAGCGTATGAACCTCGTTCCCAAGCTCCGCTTGGGGACGCCTGTGTCGAAGCTCCGCTTCGTGCACTGATTCCAACCGATTGACCTACCGCCGTTGCAATACAAGCAGGATGGGAGGCATGCGATGTTCTGAATGCTTGGTGCGCAGCGGAGCTGCGGACGGAGCGTTCCCAAGCGAAGCTTGGGAACGAAGATAATTTCGCGCCTTTCGTGGTTCCCATCGTCTTTTCCGGATCACGTATCAGGGAGACCACCTCGAAAGATACGAAAGGCACGAAAAACGGTGTTTGGTTTCGCGTGGACTGAAGTCCACGCTACGGTTGGTGGAGTTCCTGGCGCGACAGAACCTGGAGAGAGGTGCATGATGGCTTTCCGAAAACTGAATCGTCCGATCGCGGGAGTGGTGCTGGGGGGCTTGTTGCTCGCACTCGCCGTATTTCGAATCTTGCCGCTGCTGGCCGACGACGAATCATCTCCAGTCGAAAAGGCTGCTGCCGACACAGTGGCCCCGACTGAAGCAGCGGTCGATGCGTCAGAGCAGTATCGAATCCAATGGAAGAATCAACCGTTGGACGAGCTATTGCGATCGTTCGCATCGACACGCGGGCTAAAGCTGGAAATGGGCGATGTATCGCTGGGCACGATCAGCCACGAGCTCGACGATCAGTTGTATACGCCGGCCGGGGAACTCGATCTGCTGCGAGGCCACCTGCTTGAGAAGAATTTCCTTCTGGCGCAGCGCGGCAAAACGCTGGTTGTCGCCGATCTCAGGATACCGAAGGATGTCGATGCCTCTCTGAATCAAGTGATTCAGCTCAGCAAACTGCCTCAGCGGGGAAAAAACGAACTGACCATCGTGGCGTTTCCACCGTCCCTGACTGCCAATGATGAATCAGCCGCGACGATCAAAAGGATGCTCAGCCGACACGGAAAGATCAGGGGGCAAACCTATAAAGGTGAAACACTCGTTCTAGACAGAGGCGAGAATCTGCGGCACATTCACGAAGCATTGCTTGCGTTGACGGCAAATTCGGCCAAGGACGATACGAAGACTCAGCCGAATAAGAATTTCTTGTGGGATGACGCAACCGGCAAGGAGCAGCAACCGGCAGCGAACGGCGCATCCGGGGCGTCCTGGACCGGGCTATTTGGCGCCGCCGGCGGTGCCCATCCGCGCTACATGTCCTCCGGGAAAATCGCCGTATCGTGGTCGAAAGCGGGAGACGCGCTCTGGGGGTACAGCTCGATCCGGGGACGCTGGGCGAAGGTGAAGATTGATCCGCCGAAAAAAGGCGTTGCTCCCACGATGGGGGTGTCTGTTCTGGCCGTCTCCACGGGTGATCGAATCTACGCCTTCAGCAATCAGACCGGTCGATGGGCTGCTCTCAAAGCCAAAGGAATGCCGACCGTCTCGCATGACGACGTCATCGTGGAAGAGGGGGGAGATTATCACATCTTTTCCGACGCCACCGGCCGCTGGGCCTCGCAGAGTGAGGCCGTCGAAGAAGCCGAAGGCGAATCTGACGAGTTAAGCAAGGCGAAGCTGGGAGTCAAGGACCCGAAATTCTCAGCCTGGTGGGGTTCCAAGGGAGCGAAGGGTGCGACGGGCGCGGCAGTGCCCGCGGCAGGGGCGGTCGGTGTCGCGGGAGGAGGATTCGGCGGCGGTGGCGGAATTGCCGGCGGAGGCGGATTTGGCGGGGGAGGATTTCCCCCAGGGATGCTCGGCGGCACCACTCCAACGTTGTTGCCGCCGAGCGCGATTCCTTCGAAGCAATTTGTCGAAGGACTGGGCGTGATCGTCGCCTGGAGCGAGGCGAACGACATGTTATGGGGTTACAGTGAATCGCTGGGGAGCTGGACAAGGCACCCAGTTTCACCTACGTCGCGTCGTCTCATTCCCACTCTCGGCGACTCGGTCGCGTTCGTCCAGGGAGACGACCGGCTCTACGCCTACAGCGCGGTGACGGGGAAGTGGGCTGAGCTTAAGACTACTGCTCAGGCGGAAATGCGCGGGCGGGGACGGATTGTCGTCGAAGACAAGGATAAGACGTACGTCTTCAGCGCTGCCAAAGGGCGCTGGACGTCGCCCAACGACTCACTCGACCCCAGCAAAACGGACGAAACGCTGCGGGACAACTTTAGGACGTCAGTTGGTTCGGGACTCAAAATCACCATCCCGAGCGAGCCGATGACCGAAGGGTCAGCCGGTTTCGCGAACGGTGACGCCGAGTTGTTGTTGCAGGGATTCTCCGCCAAGGGCGTGGTCGAGGATCTCAGAAAGGCATACGATCAGACCGACCGTGAAATCACGCAGGCAGTCGCCGAGTATCGGAAGCTGGCCGACCGGGAGGGGCCGAACTATCCAGACCTCCCCAAGCTCAAATCGCTAATCGAGGGTCTCGTCGAGAAGGGCTTCACGTACCGGCAGCAAGCGCAGGCCACTGAGGCCGAGATTCTCAGGCACCGCCTGAAGCAGGTTGACGCCCGCCTGGCCGAGCGCGAACGGCTCAAAACGAAGATCACGCAGCGCCACGTGCAGAGCCTGCTCGACCCGGCGCTGAACTGGGAGCCGCCAACGGGAGACACGCCACCCCGCCGATGATTGACCTCGTTCCCAAGCTCCGCTTGGGAACGCCCGTATCGAAGCTCCGCTTCGTACACGGATTCCAACCTATCGACCTCCCTTCGTTCCAACAACCGGGATCGTAGGCGTTCGATGTCGGAATACCTGGTACGCAGCGGAGCTGCGGACGGGCGTTCCCAAGCGGAGCTTGGGAACGAGGAAAGTCTTCATGGGCGTTCAGCTAACGTTCCAAACCCGGATCGTCCGATCGAAGCCGGCGGAGGCGAGCTGTCTTCCCTGGGGGTGGAACGCAACGCCGTAGACGGTGTTCTTGTGCTCGATCGCCGCGCCGATTTCGCGGCGGTCGGCAACATTCCACAGTCGCACGGCGCCGTCGGAGCCTCCCGAGGCGAGCCAGAGGCCGTCGGGGGAGAAGGCCAGCGACTTGATGCGGGGCGAGCGGGCCTGGATCTCGGCAATTGGCTCTCCGGCGAAGCTCCACAGCCGAATCGTTCCGTCCCCGCCGGCCGAAGCGAGCAGTTTTTCTTTGGGGGCGAAAGCGAGCGTTTCGACGTTGGCGGCATGTCCGGGGAGCGTCTTCTGTAGCTGCCGCTCCTCGACGTTCCAGAGCCGAATCGCGTTGTCGCCTCCACCCGAGGCGAGCAGACTTCCGTCGGGAGCGAGCGCGACGGCCAGCACGGGAGCCTCGTGCCCCGTCAGAACGGCGAGCGCGGCCGGCGCGTCGGCGTTCCACAGCCGCACGCTCTTGTCGAAGCCTCCCGAGGCGAGCAGCGTTCCGCCGCGCTGTACTGCGGCGCAGGCCAGATATTCCTGATGCCCCGACAGCGTCGCCTGCAAAACTCCTTCACTCGACCAGACTTTGATCGTCTTATCGAGACTGGCGGTGACGATCCGGCCGTCTTTGAGGTGCTCGACGAAGGCCACGCCATCGCCGTGCCCAAGGAGCGTGCCGACATGCGCGCCATCGGCCGTATTCCAGAGCTTGACGGTATTGTCGAGGCTGGCCGTGGCCAGTTGTTTTCCATCGCCGGAGAACGCCGCCCAGAAAACGGCGTTGCCGTGCGTCAGGCTGCGTATCTGTTCGAGCTTGACGTGGCCGGCGGGCATCACACCAGCTCCGGCAGCGGCTGAAAGCGACTGTGATCGATCAGGTACTGCGGCCGCCCCGTCAGGTCGTTGATCGTCACTCGGTCGATCTCGATCCCCAGGTTGTGGTAGAGCGTCGCGAACACGTCCTGGAAATGCACAGGGCGGTCTTTCGGATGCTCGGCGAAGCGGTTCGTCGAGCCGATCACCTGTCCCGTTCGCATTCCGCCGCCGGAGAGCATTGCAAAGCCGACTCGCGGCCAGTGGTCGCGTCCGCCGTTTTTGTTGATGCGGGGCGTACGGCCGAATTCACCCCAGACAATGACGCTCACGTCGCGATCGAGTCCGCGCTCGCGCAAGTCGTCGAGCAGGGCGGACAAGCCCTGATCGAACGTCGGCAAATGATCGCGGGCATTTTCGAAATTCGTTCCGTGCGGCTGGCCGTGCCAGTCCCAGCGGCCATAGGCCAGCGTCACCACCCGCACCCCCGCCTCGACCAGCCGCCGCGCGGCGAGAAAATAATCGTTCATGATCGGCCCGGCGTCGCCGTAACCGGCGGGCTGGTTGATCCCGCGGCCATACCGCTCGCGACTCGACGCCGGCTCGCGATCGAGATCGAGCGCGTCAGCGAGCCGGCTGGAGGTCAGGATTCCGAAGGCCTGCTGATAGTAGGCATCGGCCCCTTCCAGCGCCCCGCTCGATTCGGCATCGTGCTTCAATCGATCGAGCTGCCCCAGGAGCGACTGCCGGACTCCCAGCTTTTCCTTTGTGATGTCGCGGAGCTCGAGCGTGGACTGATCGGCATTGGGAGTGAAGGCTGCGTGGGCCTGGCCGCAAAATCCGGGCTGCCCGGGGTCGGCCCAGGTCGTGGTCCGCATTCGCGGCGCCAGGCCGATGAACGGGGGCACCCCGAGCTCGACCGGCCCCTGCAGCTTCGAGACAACCGCGCCGAGTCCAGGCCACCCACCGGGCGGCTGGGGCGCGAAAGTCTGCCCCGTCATGCATTGAAACGCGGCGTGCCGGCCTTCGGAGCCGACGAGCGAGCGGACGATCGACAGACGATCGGCGCGCTGCGCCAATTGGGGCAAGAGCTCGCAGATTTCAAGGCCGGGAACATTCGTCGCGATCGGCTGAAACTCGCCACGGATCTCGGCGGGAGCATCGGGCTTCAGGTCGACCATATCCTGATGCGGCGGCCCCCCCGAGAGGAAGACCATGATGACCGATTTGTGCGAGCTGGCCCGTCCGCTGGCCGCTTCGATTCGCAGCAGATCAGGCAGTGACAGGCCCCCCAGGGCCAAGCCGCCGATCTTGAGCATCGAACGGCGCGTCAACCCGTCGCACAAGCGAAAACGTCGGCCGGAAACGGTGAGCAACGGCTTCCTCCTGCGTTCGGCGCACGGGGGAATCGGGATGGTCCGATCAATGTCTCCAAGCTACCAGATGTTTGGTGGGAAAGAAACGTCAGACAGGGTCTTAAAAATAGCGCGCGATGCTGACGCTGATCCAGTGGGCCTGGGCTTTGAAGCTGCTGTTGTCGAAGTCGCCGCCAGCGAGGATGCTGTCGGTCACTTCGCGCGTCGGGCTCCAGGAGTACTGGTAGGCGAGGTTCAGGAGCCAGTCTCCCCAGCGATGGCTGTAGCCGACCGTCGCCGCGTGTTCGAGCACGCCGTCGAGGTAGGGATTGAGCGTGTTCGCGGGAACCGGCGCGGCGTGATAGACGTAACCCAGGCGCCAGGTGTCACTGTCCGTGGCGAGGAACTCGTAGCCCAGACGAATGGAAACGGTATCCATCCAGTTGAGCGGCACCGATTGGCTGATCTTCGGGCCCAAAAGCGCCGTCACCATCGGGTTCGAGGCATTCGTCAACGTCAGCCCGAGATCGTCGAAGGCGCTGCTCCAGCCATACCAGATCACGTCGGCCGCAACGCGATGTTGCTCGGCGACGCGGTGCTTGATTCCCAGCCCCAGCGACTGCGGCCAGGTGATGGCGGTGCGGGCGTTGAAATCGGATTTGATCGGCGGCCCGAGCCCCAGCACCGTGGCGTGCAGCTCTCCCTTGACGCCGAAGTTGGCGTCGCTGTTGTAGGCCAGGCCGACCGTCGTGTCTTCGTTGAATTCGTACTGCAGTCCCATGTTCCAGATCGGGGCGGCGCCCAATCCGCTGAGATCGAAATTGGCGGGAACGCCGCGGAGGGGGCCGTCCTGCATATAAAACGGGCCATCGAGCTCGACGCGGGAAACGCCGACCCCAAAAGCCGCCCCGATCGATAGCTTGTCGGTGACGTGAACGGCGAATCCGGGAAGGATCTTGGCGTAAAAACCCATGGATCGGTAGCGGTGCCGCCCCGGACCGAACGTGGGGTTGTTCATCATGTAAGAGGCCGAGAATCCCGCGGGGGCAAACACGCCGATCCCCGCCGCCCAGCTCTTGTCTTCGCTGGTGTAGTAGTAAGCGATCTCCGGAATCGGCAAGGGCTGCGTCGAACTGTTGACGTCGTTGTCGGGGTCGGTGTACCTGAGGTCAGTGATGATCGTATCGATGCCGAGCTCGGCGAAATGGCCCCCTTCGAAATTGGCGATGCCGGCCGGATTGTCGAGCATCACCGCGCCGTTGTCGGAAAAGGCGATGTTCGTGCCGCCGCGGCCGGTCGAGATCGGACCGACACCGTCACGGATGAGTCCGTCGGCGTGGACCTGAACACCACTTGTCAGAAGCGCCAAGCCGCAAATACAGCTCAAACCGCCCAGCCATTTCAGCCGGCACACAACGCTCGTCATGGTCCCCCCCCAGGAAATGCCGCGCAACTTGAATCGCTAGAACCAGTTGCACAAAGCGCGCGGATCAGCGCCTGCCGTCGGCGGCGCGATCCGCAAAGCCCGCACGGCAATCATCGACCGGAGAACCTGCGTGACTTGAGTTTGTGGCGCATACGGCTCAATTGGCAATGTACGGGCAAGAACGGGGATGGCGGCAAAGGCCTGAAGGGGGCAGGAGTCAGGCGGCAGGGGTCAGGGAGGGAGGGGTAGAGGCCGCGAGTTTTTCTGTCTCCTGACGCCTGCCTCCTGCTTCAGAGCGCCTCACGCGTTGGCCGGCGCCAACCGCGGCAGGCGCATCTCGAACACCGTTCCCGACTGGGGGGTGCTTTCGAACGTGATCCGGCCGGCGTGGGCTTCGATCAGTCGTCGGCACACGTCGAGCCCCAGGCCTGTCCCTTCTTCACCCTTGGTCGTGAAGAACGGTTCCCAGACGCGCGCCTGCACTTCGGGGGGCATCCCGCAACCATTGTCGGCAACACGGATCAGCGCCTCGCTCCCATCGGCCGCGAGCGTCACGTCGACACGGCCATCGATCTTCCCACGAATCGCGTGCGCGGCGTTCTTGATCAAATTCAGCAGGATCTGCTGGAGTTTGACTTTGTTCCCCAGCACGGTCGGCTCGACTTTGATCTCGACGAACACCTGCCGAAACGGAACCGTTTTGTCGAACCGCAGAAATGAGACCAACTCATGGACGACTTCCGCCAGCGGCAGAGGCTGCTTGACGAAGTCCTGCTGCTGGACGTGACTGAACGATTTGACCTCGTGAACCATGTCGGTCAGGCGCTGTAGCGACTCGCGAGAGAGCCGTGCCAGGCTGAGCAGATCGGGATTGTTGCCGCAATTGTCCTCGACGTACTCGACGAGCGGCAGAAGGCAAAGATGGTTCCCCATCTCGTGGGCCAGCCGCGCGGTCGCCTGGCCGAGCAGCGCCAGCCGGTCCGAGAGGATGAGCTGGTCGGTGAGCGCGGAGTTTGTCACGGCCAGGTCGTGGGCCTGGAACGCGCGGATCAGCACCGAATGCAGAAAGGGGCGTTCCCAGGGCTTCTTGACGAAATGGAAAACCTGCCCCTGATTGACGGCGTCGATCATTCCATCGGGATCGGTGTAGCCGGTCAGGATGATCCGCTGGATGTGCGGATAGCGCCGGCGCATGATGGCGAACATCTCGACGCCCGTCATTTCGGGCATGCGCTGATCGGAGACGACGACCGGTATCGGATGCTGCTCGAGGATCTCGAGCGCTTCGCGGCCGCTGGAGGCCGTGAACACGCGAAAATCGTCTTCGAAGGCCGCCTCGAACACGACGACATTGTCGCTCTCGTCATCGACATACAATAAATCGCGCTTCATTCCGCAGACACCTCAACTGGCATGGAGAACGGCCTGGCGGCCGACAGTAAAGCCT
>JAGVKR010000671.1 GCA_020050375.1 Planctomycetales bacterium | reverse complement strand
ATCGCGTCGGCGTCCTGCGACCGCTGCGCCAGCCCCAGCAGGTTGTGCAGCATGCGAACGATCATCGCCCGTTTGCTGGCGGGGGCGAAGTCGGATTCCTGCGGCGCGCGGCCGGTCGAGGCGCGGATCAGCTTCTCGGCATCGGCGAGCGACAACGTCGCTCCGCGCTCGTACACGTCGATCAGTTGCGACGCCCCTTCGGCCGGCTCGTAGCGGACGACGAAATGCCCCGGCAGCCCCACCCCGACGACCTTCAGGTCGAGCCGCCGCGCCAGCTCGATGTAGATCAGCGAGAGGGTGATCGGCAACCCTTCGCGGTCGTCGAGAACTTCGTTGACGTAACTGTTCGAGCGGTGGTAGTAGTCGCCGCGGCTGCCGTGAAAGCCCTGCTCTTCGAAGAGGTGCTTGTTGAGCGCGGCGAGCTTCGCCGGCCCGTCGGCGTTCTCGGGGAGCGACTTGGCAATGTCGCGGGCCACGCGGTCGAGTTCTTTGCGATAACTCTCGGCGTCGACCTCGTCGTTGTCGAGGACGGCGATCAGGAGCGCGGCATGAAAGAGATCGACCGCCGCCTCGTCCCCTTCGAGGACTTTTACCAGATCCCGCTGAACGCGGCGCTGATGAACGGAGTGAGCCAGCTTGCGGAGTTGAGTCGCCTGCTGTTCCATCTGCTTGGCGCGATCGCGGAGCGCCGTGACCGCGGCGATCCCGTCGTCGGTCGAGAGTTTTTCCGCCAGGTCGGAAGAGACATTTCCCACTGCGGGAATTTCGGCGGCAAGCTGGTGGATGCGCGCGACGACGTCGGGGGAGAGACCGGCGGCGGGCAAGTCTTTCCCCACGCGGAACTGCCGGAACTCAGCCTCGGTCGTGCGGAATTTCGCCAGCCCCACTTGTCCGCCCGAGAGCTTCGCGTCGGTCGACTCGACGACCGTTCGATCGTTGACGAGACATTGGATCCGCCCCTTTTCGACGCGGACTTTGAGGGTGTTCCAGTCGCCGGGTCGATACTCTTCGCTGGGAACTTCGGCAAGCACCTGCCACGAGAAGACATCAGCGCCGTCGAACCGGCTGAGCCGCAGCTTGCCGTTGGACGGGTAGAACCCGTAGTGGACGTTGCCGCCGTCGGAACAGAAGACGAGCCCGGCGGCTCCCTCTTCGCGATCAAGCTTGACCGAAACGGCAATTTCGTACGGGGGCTCCGGTGGGGGTTGCGCGGACAGACACAACGAGCGGCCGCCGAAGCCCTGCCCGAGTCCGTCGACGAGAATCCGCCCTGCGCGTTGCCGCCAGCGCGAGCCGAAGAGGGGCTTCCATTCGCGCTGGTCGAGCGCGCCGATCGTCAGCCAGCGGGCCATGGGAGTCGGATTGGGCCGGGCCACGAGGGGCTTCAAGGCGTTGATCGGCATAGCGAAACCGAGGTTTTCGGTGACCGCCGATTTCATCGTCAACAGGCCGTGGACTTGCCCCTGCATGTCGAGGAGCGGCCCGCCGCTGTTCCCCGGCTCGATCGGAATCGCCAATTGAATCATATGGCGGCCGTCGATGTCGCGCGTCCCCGACACGACACCCGCCACGACGCTGTGCTTGAGCCCCTGCGGATTCCCGAGGGCGACGACCGTCTGCCCCTGTTTCAGGGCGTCGGAATCGCCCAAGGGGAGGGCCGGCAGGTCTTTGGCGTCAATGCGGATCAGTGCGAGATCCAGCAGGCGGTCGAACGCTTCGACCGCAATGACTTCGTGCGTCTTTCCGTCGGCAGTCTGCACCGAAACCGGACGGGCTTCGCCGATGACGTGCAGATTGGTGGCGATGAGCCCATTGGGAGCAATGACGAACCCGCTTCCCAGCCCCTGCTGGCGGCCGTCGCGCCCCGTCACCGTCACCACCACGACCGCCTTGCGGGCCACCTCGGTGAGTTTTTCGACACTCGCTTCAGTGAGTGCGGGCTTCGGCGGAAGTGATTCGATTACGGCTGCCGGTGCGGTCTCGTCGGTTCTCGCGAGATGTGGGGCTGCGATCCAGACACACGCGGCAATCAGCAGAACAATCTCGGGACGGCCATAGCGGCGTGTGGGCAACATGCGATGACTTCCAGCTCTGGCGGAGCGATCAATGGACCTGACCGACTCCGTCTATCGTAACTGGCCGCTGAGGGGATGGGAATGTGGATCGGGGAAAGTGTCGTGGTCCCTTTTGCGATTGGAACACGATGATGTGTGGGGAGTGGCCCGTACAGCGAAAAGAGACGGCCAACTACTCGCTGGCGGTCGCTTTTTCCTTGCGGTAGACTGACGGCATGGACGAGAAGCCAACAAAACGACGGGGGCTGCTCACGCTCTTGCGGACGAGTCGGCCGTTTAGGCGATGGCTGACAGTCGCAGTGCTACTCTGGCTTACCATCTATGTCGGAAGCTTCGGGCCGGCGTGCTGGCTCACCAGCCAAGATGGTCCGCGTGTCGGGAAATCAGCGAACAGACCACCTTGGTTCATGGCTGCCTATTGGCCAATGGGGCGCTTGGCGCTCTTCAATAACCCGGTTGGCAGGTTGGCCTGGTGGTGGATGACGGTCGGAGTGCCCAAGGGAAAACTGACCGTTGTTCCAATGAGCCTGCGCGGTGAAGCGATCATCACAGATGTCGCCGAGTGATTTCCCTGACTTACGTCTACATCTCAGACGTCCCGCATTTTTCAAAGTCCACCACGACCGGGGAACGCAGGTCGTAGATAATAGATCGACCCACTGCGCAACGACGATCCACTATCTGCTATCTACGGTCCCCGTCCCCGCCGCTTCGCGCACCAGCAGATCAGGGAGCTGCAACGCCTGACCTTTGACGGTCAGGCCGAGCATCGGCCAATCGACGGCGGTCGTCAACAGTTCGTTCGCCTGATCGCGAACGAGCAACGTGTCTCCCATCTGCACCGGACCCAGCGACGGGTGCCAGTGAATCGGCGTTCCCGATTTCATTTCGAAATCGCAGGTGGGGACGAGTTGAACTTCGCGGGGCTTGTAGGCGATGACTTCCGCTTGATCGGCCAGTTGCCATT
>JAGVKR010000361.1 GCA_020050375.1 Planctomycetales bacterium | reverse complement strand
GAAATTGTCGAGGTCGGGGATGTTGTAAATCTTCTGCACCGTGGTGTCGATGTCGTACTCGACGCGTTGGAAGAGCACCTTGGTCGAGGGACTGCCGTTGCTGCCTTTTCCGCCGGATGTGTCGCCATCGTCGAGAATCACATAGGAAGATCGCCAATCTCCGTTGCGCGGCTGTCCGACCGAGCCGACGTTGACCAGCACCTTTTCATCTCGTAGTTCGTACTGGAAGTCGAGATCTTCGGGACGGAAGAATTTCAGACTTTCGGTGAAGACGCCCGGCACATGGGTGTGCCCCTGAAAGCAATGCCTGGGAACGAGCGAAAAGATCCGCTCCATCTTCCGCTGATTATAGATATCTTCGGGAAAAACGTACTCGTTGAGCGGGTTGCGCGCCGACCCGTGGACGTACAACAGGTCGCCTTCACGGTGAAACCGGGGGAGCTCTCCCAGAAACTCCCAACGCTGCTCGTTCCCCTGCGGATCACCTTTTTCCAACTGCTCGCGGGTCCAGAAGATGGCCCGCTCGGCTCCCGGATTGAAGCCTTCCGGGTCGAACAACGCTCCCTGATCGTGGTTCCCCAAAAGGCAGAGCTGGCACGACATCACCCGATCAATGCATTCGCGCGGGTTCGGCCCGTAGCCGATGATGTCTCCCAGACAGTAAATCTCGGTGATTCCCTTTTTTTTGATATCCGCGAGCACGGCATCGAGCGCTTCGAGATTGCCGTGAATGTCACTGATGAGAGCTTTCAAGGAGAACACGCCTTGGGGAAACGATGGGGACCGGAGACAGGTTCGACCTGGAGCCGTAAAGCAAGACCGGAGTGTATTTTAGTGCCGCTCACCCGGTCAAGTATAGGGGAGTTCGGGGACCGGGGAACCGGGACCGGGGACCGGAGAATGAGGGACAGGAAACGAGTCGCGTGGCAGTTTTCTTCAGATTTACCAATTGGACCCGAGCACCCAGGATCCAGTTCGAATTCAGTTCCCCGGTCCCCGGTCCCCGGTCCCCGATTTGACGATTCGCTCAATATCCGCCCGCGTCACTCGGGCATCGTGCAACGCCGAAGCGACGAGGACGCCGTCGATTCCAGCCTGGCGAAGGGCGAAGAGATCGTCACCGTGTCGAACGCCGCCGCCAGTGATCAATTCCCAGCCGGGATACGTCTCGCGCAATTTCCGGCACAGATCAACGGTCGCCACGCCATTGTTCACCCCCACGGACGACAAATCGAGCACAATGGCGCGATTCACCCCGGCGGCCGCCGCTTGCGCGGCAATCCGATCGGCGTCGTCGGAGGACCAATGCGTCCGGTCGCCGAGGGATCGACCGGCTTGAAGATCAAGGCTGAAAATCACCCGTTCCGATCCGACTGCGTGGCACAACCCGGCAAGCGGCTCGGGACCCGGCCAGGTTTCCAACCCCACAATCACCGCGTCGGCTCCGCACGTCAATAATTGCTCGGCGGTTTTTAGATCGCGCAACCCGGCATCGACCCAGAGCGTGAAGCCGTCGAGAACGAGTTGGCGATAGATCTCCCAGTTCGGCCGATCGTGCACGATTGCATCGAGATCGGCGACATACAGCGTGTCGAGACCGAGCTCGGAACGAAAGGCGCGGGCGACGGTGAGTGGATCCGGCCGACTGGCGAGACGACTGACGACCGGGCGATATTCCGACCGCTTACCGGCGACGCCGCGAACAACGGCGCCGTTCAACAAATCGAGCACCGGCACAACACGCATTCGAAACGCCTTGAAAGGAACTCACGGGGCCGTCGACTGCGCGACAGTTCGCTCTTCGCGCGGTTTGATCAGGCCTTCCAGGGGTCGGGAGATCACGTCCGAAAGGAGGCGCGGCGTTTCTTTCAGCACGATGGGAAGGACAACCGTGAACCGGCTGCCGCGACCCAATTCACTGTGCAGCGTGACTTCGCCCCCCAGCAGCTTCGAGAGCTCCTTGACGATCGACAGGCCCAGGCCCGTGCCGGCGTACTCGCGGGTCAGCGTGCTCTGGCGGTCGCCGCGGACGGTATTCCCCTGGCGGAACTTCTCGAAGATCGTTTCCTGGTCTTCGAGCGGGATTCCGACCCCCGTGTCGTCGACGATCAGCTCGAGCTGGGTGTCGTCGCGGAGGTTGGCGTTCATCTGCACGCGGCCCCCTTCGGGGGTGAATTTGATCGCATTCGAGAGGAGGTTGTACAAAATCTGCTGGAGCTTGCCGGCGTCCTGCACCAGGAGCGGAAGCCGCGGATCGACCTCGCAGGTGAGCTCGATGTTGCGCTTCTCGGCCAGGGGACGCATCATGCCGGCCAGACGTTCGGCCAGATCGCCGAGCGAAAACTCGACGATGTGCAGGTCCATCTTGCCGGCTTCGATTTTCGCCAGGTCGAGGATGTCGTTGATCAAGGTCAGCAGGTCGCGCCCCGAGGTTTGGATATTCTTCAGGTAGCGCAGTTGCTTTTCCTGGAGGTTGTCGGCTCCGGCGAGCACGTCGCTGAACCCAAGAATGCTGTTGAGCGGCGTTCGCAGCTCGTGCGTCATCGTGGCCATGAAGTCGTTCTTGAGGTTGTTCAGCTCGAACAACTGCATGTTGGCCTGGGCCAGCTCATCGACCTTGGTGTCGAGGGTTCCGTTCACCTGGCGAAGCTCCTCCTGCACGGCGACGAGGTGCCGGAGCATGCGATTGTAGGCCTGGCTCAGCTCTTCGAATTCATCGCCGGTGCGAATGTCGGCGCGGCGCTCGAGATTTCCGCGGGAGATCGCGTCGCTGACTTCCTTGAGGTGCAACACCGGCTTGACGATGACGTAGCGAACGATGGCATAGGCGGCGACCATCGCCAGGAAGGCCGTGCCGATCGCCATCGCCAGCAGGATCGCATTGTTCTGCGCGAGCGCGCGTTCGGTGGGGGCCAGCGGAAATTTGACCGTCGCCATCCCGATCAGATCCCCTTCGGCGAAGTTCTGGTTGGAATGCGGGTGACAGCGGAGGCAGGTCTCCTTGGCCCGAACTGCGCCGTAATAGTGATACCAGCGCTGTCCGTCGTCCTCGGCAAACTCTTTGACGACTTCGCGATTCTCGTCGGATTGTTTCAGTGTGGAGAGGGCGTCGAACGCCTCCTGGTCGGAAGCGAGCGTTCGTGGATCGTCGCGCGAGACGCTGAGCAGGTCCCATTTGTAGTTGCGCAGGTCAACGGGCTGGAGCTCTTTCGACATCGAGTCGATGACCGCCACGAAGTCTTTTTCTTTCTCGGACTCGAACTCTTTCCAGTGCTTCTCGAGGATGATCGGGTAGACCAGCATGCGGCCGGTGATCAGGTTCTGCTCGCGGACGAGCTTGCTGGTCAGGTGGCCGTAAAAATAGAAGCTGCCGCTGATCAGAATGAGCAGCCCCCCGCCGAACAGAAAGCGACACTTCCGTTCGAGGCTCGTTTCGCCCAGCAGTCGTTTCAGCGTGCGGTAGGACATGCCATGCTTAGTTTAATCAACCGCTCGATTGGCGGACAGGGGAAGCCTGGCGGCGTAGATCGACGATCGAGGATCGAAGATCGAGAAAAGTCGAGAATTGCGAATGGAGCTCAGTGACCGCTCACGACGGGCGGGCCCTCTTCGCGCCCTGACATCTCGGGCAATAAAACGTCGAGCGCTGCGCCTGGACGATGCGGAGGATCCTGGCGCGATCGCACGAGAGGCATAGCTCGCCGGCGCGGTCGTACACGCAATGTGCGTTCTGGTAGCTCCCCGCCTGGTTGAGCGCATTGCGGTAACTGCCGTCGCTCAGCGTCGAGCCTTCGTAGCGGATCGCGTCTTCAAGGATCCGCAGCGTGGCGGCGGCCAGCCGAGAAAGTTGTGACCGGCTCAGGCGGTCGGCCGGTTGCTCGGGATGGATTCGGGCGAGATGCAGGATCTCGCTGGCGTAGAGGTTGCCGATTCCGGCGACGAGTTTCTGGTCGAGCAGCGCCACCTTGATCGGGCGCGCCGTCGCGGCGCAGCGCGCCTGCCATTGGCAATCGGTCATTTCCAGCGCGTCGGGGCCGAGGCGGGCCTCCCCCAGGACCAGGGCGGAATCGGCGGGCTTGAGCAGGCGGACGGTCCCCAATCCTCGCGAGTCCCAGAACCAGAGTGAGTTGTGCTCGCGGTTGCCGTCGAACTGCCATTCGACACGGAGGTGCGCGCGATCGGGCGGATCGGCGACGAGGACCAGCCCCGTCATGCGCGGCTCGATGACAAACGCGTCGCCGCTGGAAAGCTCGAGAACGACACGCTTCGCCCGCCGGCGAACCGCGACAACCGTCTGACTCATACTGCGTCGCGTGATGACGGCGGGGGCCGGTTCGAGGGTGATCGAACGATAACGGCACGGGGAGCGGCGAAAAGCCACAATCCGGCGGCCTTCCACGAACGGCCGGATGCCGCGGACCATCGTTTCGACTTCCGGCAACTCGGGCATAGTGGGACTTCAAAGAGAGGCCAGGCGTCTCTGTCGTTCACCGAGGCGAAGAGGGCCGGCGCGAGCTATGCGGGCACTGCCTAGCAGGCGCCTCTATCGGCTCTTCTCGATCCTCGATCCTCGATCTACGATCCTCGATCTACGAATTCCTCACCCGGCCTGCAACTGCTGCTCGAGCGTCTCCAGAAGATCCCCCAACTGCCAGGTTCGCGAGGCGATGCGGACCGACGTCCCTTCGCGGAGCCAGCCGGCAACTTTGCGTTCGGCGGCGATGACCGTGGCGTGATTGCGCCCGCCGAAGTGTCGGCCGATCTCGCTGTACGCCGAGCGGGTGTGCCTGCGCGCCAGGTACATCGCCAGCATCCGTGGCTCGCTGATCGCGCGGGTTCGGCTCGGAGAGCGCAAGTCCTCGGTCTCGAGGCCGAACAGGTGGCACACGACTCGCTCGATGTCGGCGAGGCGCACGACGCGCAGACAGTCGCGTTCGAGATCGGAGAGCGCCTGCCGCGCGGCCGTGACTCCTACGCGCTTGCCCGTCATCCGGTGATAGACCTGGAGGCAATGCAAGGCTCCCTCCAGCTCGCGGACGCTGCCGGAAAACCGCTGGGCCACGTAACGGAGGGCTTCGGGACTGAATTCGGCGTCGAGCGACTCGGCCTTGCGGGAGACGATCCGCTCGCGGGTTTCGAGGTCGGGGGCTTCGAGCCGGCAAACCATCCCCGACAGAAACCGCGTTCGCAATTCGTCGCTGAGCTTTGTCAGCAGGCGCGGGTGTCGATCGGCGCTCGCCACGATCAGCTTTCCGAGGCTGTCGAGCTGCTTGTAGGTGTGGAGAAATTCCTCCTGGACCGCTTTCTTCCCCTCGAAGAAATCCACGTCGTCGACGAGCAGCACGTCGACCGAGCGAAACTTCTGGCGGAAGGCCGGCAGCGTGCGCTCGCGGAATGCCTGCGTGAAGTAGTTGGTGAATTGCTCGGAGGTGAGAAACAGCGTCTGCAGGTCGCAGTGCGCCCGGCGCAGATTTCGATGAATCCCCTCGAGGAGATGCGTCTTGCCCGTTCCCACCGGTCCATAGAG
>JAGVKR010000584.1 GCA_020050375.1 Planctomycetales bacterium | reverse complement strand
GGCGGAATCATTGCCGGGCAGGGTTCGCTGATTCAGCTCGACGGCTGGACCGTCCCCGAGATGGTTCTCGACTTCGAAGCCGCACTCCAGATCGAGTGGCCCTCCGGGAAAGAAGCCGACGCCCGGATCGAGCAATTGCGAGACTTCCTCACCGAGGGACGAACCTACGTGAAGCTCAAGCAGGCCGCCGCCGAAGCCAAAACAGATGCCCCGATTCAAGACCCGCGCTACGAAGCGCTCGCTGCCTACCTGCGAGGTGAGAAACGGATCTTTGTCGAAGCCAACACCCGCAAAGAGATCGCCCAGGCCCTGCTCTTCGCCGAAAAAGAGAAACTCAAGATCGTCATCACCGGCGCTGCTGACGGCTGGAAGCTCGGAGCCGAGCTCAAGAAGCGCGACATCCCGGTGATCGTCGGAGCGGTGATGTCGCGGCCACTGGAGGAGTATGACCCGTTCGACGCGTCGTATGCGAATGCCGGCCGGCTGCACGAAGCGGGGGTCCTCTTGGCCATCCGCTCGAATGCCAAATCGACCGCCGGTTTCAGCGCCTCGAACAGCCGCAACGTCCCCTTCGAAGCGGCTCAGGCCGCGGCTTACGGCTTGCCCGCAACCGAAGCGCTCAAGGCCCTCACGCTCTACCCCGCCCGAATCCTCGGTGTCGAAGAGCGAATGGGGACGTTGACGCCGGGCAAGCTCGCCAACCTGATCGTCACCGACGGCTCGCCGCTCCAGCCCAGCACGCATTACAAAGCGATCTTCGTCGCCGGTAAGCCACACACCCCCGAAAGCCGCCATACGCAACTCTACGAAAAGTATCGCGCGCGGTTGCTCGAAGTCCGTGGACAAAAGCGTTAGATTCTGCCCTCCATGCCCCGTTCCATCGCCGAGCTGCGAGACGTTCTCAATCCCGAAAGCACGGAGACCCGGGCTCTGCACCTGGTGGCGCCGGTCGGGTTCACCGATCCGTCGGCCGCCGTCCAGCGGCTTCGCAAATTGGCGGTTGGCATCGAGCAACGAAACCTGTTGGCCGGCTGCCTGCCGACGCTGCTGCTCGAGCTTTCCGACACCGCACAGCCCGATCTGGCGCTGATCAACTTCGAGCGGTTCGTGCAGTGCGTCCCCGATCGGGCGACCCTGTTCCACGATCTGACTGAAAATCCGCGGGAGGTCGAGATCCTTGTCCGGCTGTTCGTGGGGAGCCAGTTCCTCACCGAAATCATGCTCTGCAATCCCGGCTATATTGACAAGCTGACGCAGCACAAGCGTCTGGCTGAGCTCAAGAGCGTGCAGCAACTCTACATCGAAGCGCAGGGGACGCAGCTCGGGATCAGCGAGGTCGAAGAGCAGCTCAATGCGTTCCGCCGCTTTCAGCGGTGGGAGCTGCTGCGAATCGGCATCTGTGACTTCTTCGGTCTGCTCGATCTGAGACGGGTGACGGTGCAGTTGTCGCTTTTGGCCGATGCCTTGGTTCAGTCGTGCCTGACGAACGCCTACGCCGATTCAGGAATCTCGCAGCAGGGGTTCGCCGTCATTGCGATGGGCAAGCTGGGAGGCGAAGAGCTGAACTACAGCTCGGACATCGACCTGCTCTTTTTGGCCGATTCGAATTCACCGGCACACTGGCGGATCGGGCAGCGACTGATCAAGGCCCTGACGGGGGTCTCGGCAGTCGGGTTCATGTACCGGGTCGACATGCGGCTTCGTCCTTGGGGCCGTGCGGGAGAGCTGGTTTCGTCGGTCGAGAGCCACCTGGCATACCTGCAGAACAGCGCCCAGTTGTGGGAGAAGCAGGCGATGCTCAAGGCGCGGGTCATCGCGGGCGATTTCACGCTTGGGAACGATTTTCTGAGGCGTGCAGAGCAGTTCATGTTCAACACGCCTTCCGAGGCGGTTCGCGACAGCGTGCGGAAGATGAAAGAGAAGATCGAAGCGGGCCTTCAGAAGAAGGGGCGGACGTGGGGCGAGGTCAAACTGGGGCAAGGCTCGATCCGCGACGTCGAGTTCGTCGTGCAGTACCTGCAGTTGATTCACGGGCGAGAGCAGCCGGCCGTCCGCAGCTTCAATACGCTCGAGGCGCTCGTGCGCCTCGCCGACTGCGGCTTCCTGCACGCCGACGAATACCGTTTTCTGACCGACGGCTATGTGTTTCTGCGAACGATCGAGCACGCCTTGCAGCTCATGCACAACAAGCAGACCCACGAGCTCCCCAAGGACCAGACCGAGCTGACCTATCTGGCGCGGCGGCTTGATTTCGGGACGGGGGCGCAGTTTCTCGACCACTACCGCCGCCATTGCGAGGCGGTTCGCGCCGTCTACGAGCGCTACCTCGGCGAGCGCGACAAGGCGCGGCAGATTCCGGCCGAAGGGGAAAAGCCGTCGCTGAAAAAACACCTGGCTCGCCTTGAGCAGGACTATTCGGCGACATTCAGCGAACATGACATCGAGCACCACGCGGCGCTCGCCGAGCAGATCAGCGAGACCAATCCGGTGATCGTCGAGGTCGTTCCCAATGACAGTCTCTGGAGGGTGACGATCGTCGGTTACGACTATCCCGGAGAGCTGTCGCTGATCTGCGGCCTGATGCTCGTGCACGGGTTCGACATCGTCGAAGGAGAAGTCTTCACCTACGAGCCCCTCGCCGTAACTGTCGAAATGCCAAAAAAAGACCAGCGGCACGCCTGGCGCCGGCAGCCGTATCGCCGTCCCGGTCGGCGTCCCGAGACGCAGGCCGAAGGCGAGCCCCCTCCGCGCGAAGATCACCGCCAGAAAATTGTCGACGTGTTCACAGTGCGACCGACGCGCAGTGAAATCCCCGAAGACGTCTGGACGAAGTACACCGACGAACTGCGAAGTCTGCTGCAGCAGTTGTCGGCGTGCCAGCACAAAGAAGCGCAGGGCGCGCTCGTCAAGCGGGTCGCCGCGTCACTCCGCGATCCGGCAGCGGATTTACCCAACCCGCTTTATCCGGTCGAGCTCGAAGTCGATAACGCGATCAGCGATCAGTTCACGGTGCTGCGAATCCGCACGCTCGACACGGTCGGCTTTTTGTACGAGCTGACAAACGCCCTGGCCCTCAGCGGCATCTACATCTCCCGCGTGCGGGTCATCTCCGAAGGGCAGGAGGTTTCCGACACGCTCTACGTGACCGACGCCCAGGGGCAGAAGATCACCGATCCGCACAAGCAACGCGAATTGCAGGCGGCGACCGTCCTCATCAAGCATTTCACGCACCTCCTGCCCCGCTCTCCCAATCCGGAAGCGGCCCTCGTGCATTTCCGCGAGTTCATCGCGCAACTATTCACGCATCCCGACTGGACAGACGAAATCGCCTCGCTCGAAAAATCGAACGTGCTCGATGCGCTGGCGCGGCTGCTGGGGGTCAGCGATTTTCTATGGAACGACTTCCTGCGGATGCAGTACGCGAATCTGTTCCCGGTCGTCCGCGACGTTGATGCCCTCGCCGCTCCGCGGACGCGAGAAGCCCTCATTGGTGAATTGAGCGAGCTGCTCGAACGGGCCCGCGATCCGGCTGCGCGGCGCGATGCCCTCAACGACTTCAAAGACCGCGAGATGTTCCGCGTCGACATGCGGCACATTCTGGGGCATATCCGCGAGTTCAGCCGGTTCTCGGAGGAGCTGACCGACGTGGCCGAAGTCGTCGTCGACGCCGCCACCCGGTTGTGCCTTGCCGAGCTTACGGCCCAGTACGGGAAGCCGTTCCTCAAAGAGGGAGGCCCATGCCCCTATAGCGTCTGCGCTCTGGGCAAGTGCGGCGGTCGGGAACTTGGGTTCGCCTCCGACATCGAGTTGATGTTTCTCTACGTCGGCGAAGGAAAGACG
>JAGVKR010000230.1 GCA_020050375.1 Planctomycetales bacterium | reverse complement strand
CGGAGAGAGAGAGAGAGAGAGAGTTGCGCGACCGTTGCGCCAGAGGGGCGACGCCATCGTCGAGACTCCAACCGGGCAGAATCGGAGGATTCTTCGCTTGCCATCGGTCAGTCGACTTGAATTCATGGTCGCTTCATCTCTCTCTTTCCCCGGAGCCAGGTGCAATCGCACGCGTCTGGGGAAAGGCGCAAATGAAACGTCGGACACCACAATTAGGGTAAGCATCGCGATTGCGATCGTCAATACGTTGAATGCGTTTTCGTTGAGATTTTCCGGAAATACCCCGCCCGTGTTGAAGGAGGCATTTACCTCGTGGTTTCGACGGCATTTCTCACCCATGCGGCTCTCTTGACCGCCGGCGGTTCCGCGCGCGTGGGCGGAATCAACGCCCAATGCGGTTCATAGGTTGCCCCTTCAGCCACCCAGCGTCGGAGCAATTCCTTTTGGTCCGCCGTCAACGACTTGTTGGAGTTCGGAGGCGGCATCGCTTCCGCCGGATCGTCGGCGAAGTTTCGACGGACGAGCGCGCTCGCCTCGGGCTTCTCCGGCACAATAGCGATCTCTCCCGACTCCGCAGCGCGCAGCGCCTGCTCGCGCCGGTCCAACCGCAGGCCCCCCTTTCGGGCGTTGCTGTCCGGCCTGTGACATTGAAAGCACTGGCTCGACAGAATCGGCCGGATGTCGCGGTTGAAGCGCAATGGCTCGGCGGCGCCGACGTGATGCGACGCGACCAGACATGCGAAGGTGAGCCAGAGTGCGATGCAGGAATGACGACGGGGCATGGAAGCTCACTTCAAAGTAGTTGGCTTTAGCCAACACGATCCAACATCTCGTGTGGACTGAAGTCCACACTACTGACACTCACTCGCTCTCACCGCTTCACTCAAAAACCGTCACAGTGATCTTAGCTTACCGGCTTTTCAAGGGGACGCCAGCCGGACCACAGCGAATCGGAATGCCGGCTCCGTGGTGGCGACGAATTGAAAACCTTCATCGAAGCAGCCCGGTTCCCATAGCCCGGTATGCCGTGTACGATGCAAAGCCGATTCGCGTCAGTCCACCGCTTCGGCAATCGTCCGCCGCCTGAGATGCACGCCTTCTGCTTTCCGATCCTGTTGCGTAAGACGGTCGTCGCAATCGTCCTGATTTCGGCGGCGGCGATGGGCCCGCGCGAGGCGTTTACTGCCGACCCGAATGCGCCGGCAAAACGCCCCCCCAACGTCGTGTTGATCACGACCGACGATCAGGGATATGGCGACCTGTCGTGCCACGGCAATACCGAGCTGCGCACCCCCGCGCTCGATCAACTGCATGGCGAAAGCATTCGCCTCACCAATTTTCACGTCGACCCCACCTGCTCGCCGACGCGCGCCGCTCTAATGACGGGGCGATACTCCAGCCGAACCGGCGTCTGGCACACGATCGGCGGGCGCTCGCTGCTCCGCAAGGACGAAGTCACGCTCGCGAACGTTCTCGGCCGCGCAGGCTATCGGACCGCCATTTTCGGCAAATGGCATCTCGGAGACAATTATCCTTTCCGGCCGCAGGAGCGCGGCTTCGACGAATCGCTGATTCATGGCGGCGGCGGAGTCGGCCAGACCCCCGACGTCTGGGGGAACGACTATTTCGACGACAGCTACCTGCACAACGGCCGGAAGGAGTCGCAGACCGGCTATTGCACTGATGTCTTCTTTCGGGCAGCGACGAAGTTCATCGAATCTCATCGCGACCGACCGTTTTTCGCGTACATCGCCCCCAACGCGCCGCACGGTCCGTACAACGTGTCCGACAGCGACGCACAGCCGTATCGCGCGGCCGGCATTCCCTCGCCGCGGGCCGAGTTCTATGGGATGATCGCCAATATTGACGCCAATGTCGGCCGCCTGTTGCGCCGGCTGGATGAATTGAAATTGAGCGAGAACACAATCGTCCTCTGGATGACCGACAATGGCTCTGCCGCGGGAAAAGACCGGTCCGCCGCGAGAAAAGACCGGCCGGGGGTAGGGTACGACGGTGGCATGCGCGGCATGAAAGGGGACGAATACGAGGGGGGCCACCGCGTCCCCTGCTTCCTGCGCTATCCGGCCGGTTGGCAAGGGGGCCGCGATGTGAGCCATCTCACGGCACACATCGACCTCCTCCCCACGCTGGTCGAGTTGTGCGGCGCAACAGCACCCGAGGGAGTCGCGCTCGACGGCAAAAGCCTCGTCCAGTTGCTCAAACAATCGGCGCTCACGGCCTGGCCCGAGCGGACGCTGGTTGTCCATTCGCAGCGCGTCGAAACGCCGGAGAAATGGCGGAAGTGCGCCGTGATGACCGACCGCTGGCGACTCGTCAACGGGAAAGAGCTCTACGACATTCGCCAGGATCCCTACCAACAGCGGGATCTGGCCGCCGATCATCGCGACGTCGTCGCCGAGTTGCTCCGGGAATACAACACCTTGTGGACAGACATCTCCACACGCTTCGGCGAATTCTGCCCGATTGAACTCGGTGCCGAACAGGCGATTTCGTGCACGCTCTCCTGCCACGACTGGCACGGTGACGACGGCCCGTGGAACCAGGCGCTCGTCGCGAAGGACCTGCGCGCCAATGGTTTCTGGGCCGTCGATTTCGTGCGCAGCGGAACGTACCGAGTCACGCTCCGTGCCCGCCCGGCGGGAGTTCCCCACCTGCTCAAAGCCGTTACGGCCAAACTCCGGATCGGCGACAGCGAACGCTCGCTCCCCGTTGCCGTCGACAGCGAGAGCATTGCATTCGAACTGCCGATCGCCGCCGGTCAAACGCGATTGCAGACCTGGTTCGAAGAAGCCTCCGGCGCGGCGCGGGGCGCTTACTACGTGGAGATCGAACGCCGCGGAGAATAGCCTCGCGCCCTGATGCTCTGTCACAGCCAGCAATTCGGATTGCCCCGGGATGGTCGTCTTT
>JAGVKR010000054.1 GCA_020050375.1 Planctomycetales bacterium | reverse complement strand
CGATGGGGGCCTGTGCTTCGACGGGGGGGGTGTTCGACACGTACAGCGTCGTGCAGGGGATCGACCGCTTCATCCCGGTCGACATGTACGTGCCCGGTTGCCCGCCGCGCCCCGAGCAACTGATTCAGGCCGTGATCGACCTGCAGGACAAGATTCAGCGGGAAGGAACGCTCAACGGGAAGGAATTCCAGACCGACGACCGGCAGAAGCCCAAGCGGGCGCTGCTGCAGATCATCCCCGGCCAGTCGCTGCCGCGCCCGCAGCCGCTGGAAATCGTGAAGATGAACTGAAACAAAACCAATGGACAGCGAAACACCAGTGTTGGAAAAGCCCGTGTTGGAAAAACTCAGGGCGCGGTTCGGCGAGCGGGCGTGGTCGTATTCGGAAAACGCGAAGACGAACAATCGCCGGGTCGTCGTGCCGGCCGAGCAGCTCTATTCGTATCTCGAGTTCCTGAAGAGCGAGTGCGGGTTCGATCTTTTGGTCGACGTGACCTGCGTCGACTATCTGCACTACCGGGGCGCGAAAGATCGCTTTGGTCTCGTCTACTGTCTGGCGAACGCGACGACCAACGAGCGGCTGATCGTCCGCTGCTTTCTCAACGAGCCCGACCTGACGGTTGCATCGGCTTATCCCTTGTGGAAGGGGGCCGACTGGATGGAGCGCGAGGTCTACGACATGTTCGGCATCGTGTTCGAAGGGCACCCCGACCTGCGGAGGATTCTGCTGCCGGATGAATTCGCCGGGCATCCTTTGCGAAAAGACTACCCGCTCCGAGGCCGTGGCGAACGGCATAATTTCGAGCGGATTACGCGAGAAGAGAGCTAAAGGACAGAACGGTTCCGACACGTTGAAGGACATTGCCAATGAGCAGTGACACATTGATTGACGTGAAACAGGCGATCGCCAGCGCAATGGCGTTCGTCAAAAAGGTGTACGGCAAAGTCGATGGACTCCGCCTGGAAGAAGTGGAACTGTCGGACTACGAGCGCTATTGGCTGATCACGATTGGATTTGACGAGCCAGCGACCAAATCACCGCTAAAGCAAATTCTCAGCAGTCATCTCCCGGTCGACGAAATGATACGCGTCTATAAGATCATAAAGATTGACGCCAAGACGGGTGAAGCATTGTCCATGAAGATTCGAACCGTATGACCGAGATCGAACGAATTCGAAAGCTTTTGACTCGGAATCGGCGCCGGGGCATTCTCGTGGACGCGAACATGCTATTGCTGAAGTTCGTTGGCGATTGCATGCCGCAAGGGATTCAGTCGTTCAAGCGAACACGTCAGTTTACTGTCGACGATTATCAATCGCTGCAGATTTTGCTTCACAATTTCAAACGCATTGTTACGACGCCGCACATTCTCACGGAGGTCAGTGATCTTGCCGGGCAGATTGACGATCGTCGTCGAGGAGCGCTCTTTTCGGTATTTGCATCCGGGATTGCCCTGTTGTCCGAAGAATTTGTCACGAGTGCGGAGATTTCTTCCACTCCGGCATTCACAAGATTGGGATTGACTGATGCAGCAATTGGCAGAATTGCCTCAAGCAAAATGCTCGTACTCACGGTTGACCTGCCGCTTTGGGTTTTCCTGCACGAGCAGCGCATTGATGTTTTGAACTTCAATCACATCCGGCACCTCAATTGGCGATAGACGGCTCTGAGTATGTCTACTGCAACAAGCGACGAGAGATCCTCCGTCGATCAGGAATACCGCTGGACCCTCAATTTCGGTCCGCAGCATCCGGCGACGCATACGACGCTGCGCCTGATTCTCGAGATCGAAGGGGAAAAGGTCGTTCATGCCACTCCCGACATCGGTTACCTCCATAGCGGGTTCGAGAAGATCGGCGAGCATCTCAACTACAATCAGTACGTGACGGTCACCGACCGCATGAACTACATCTCGCCGCTGGCGAACAACATCGCCTGGCACCACGCGGTCGAAACGCTGCTGGAGATCGAAACCCCCAAGCGCTGCCAGTACATTCGCGTCATCCTGGCCGAGCTGGCACGGATCAGCGATCACCTGTTGTGCAACGGCGCGTGCGCGCTCGACACAGGTGCCTTCACCGCCTTTTTGTACGCTTTCAATCAGCGCGAGGTGCTCTACTCGATCTTCGAAACGCTGTGCGGCGCGCGGTTCACCACCAGCTATACCCGCGTCGGCGGGCTCATGTACGACGCGACGCCGAAGTTCATCGAGCAGGTCCGGCAGTTTGTCAAAGGCTTCCCCAAGGTGCATGGCGAAGTCTCGCGGTTGCTCAATCGCAACCGGATCTTTGTCGAGCGGACAAAGGGGATCGGCATTCTCACCAAAGACGAGGCGATCAGCCGCAGCGCCACCGGCCCCATCGCCCGCGCCAGCGGTGTGACCCGCGATCTGCGAAAGGACGAGCCGTATCTCGCTTACAAAGACTTCGATTTCAACGTCATCTGCTCCAGCGACGGCGACTGCTTTCACCGCTATCTGGTGCGGATGGATGAGATGACGGAAAGCCTGAAGATCGTCGAGCAGGCGCTTGAGAATCTGCCGGCAGGCCCCGTGAACGTCGACATGGGAGAGCGAACGGTTCTTCCCGATAAGTCCCGCGTCTACAACACGATCGAAGGCCTGATCGCCCACTTCGAAGTCGTGATGACGAATCGCGGGTTTCGCACGCCGAAGGACGAGTGCTACGCGGCGATCGAAGCCCCCAACGGCGAGTTGGGGTTCTACCTTGTCGGCGATGGAAGCGAAGTCGCTTATCGGGCCCGCTGCCGCCCCCCGAGTTACATCCATTTCGCCCTGTTCCCCGAGATGATCAAGGGGCACCTGGTCAGCGACATCGTGGCGGTGCTGGGGAGCCTGAATATCATTGCGGCCGAATTGGACCGATAACACAAAAGATGAGCACCACCAGCGCCGAGCCTGTCCTCACTCCGCAAATACGGGCCGAGATCGAGGCGTTTTTTCCGCGGTATCCGACGAAACAGGCGGTCACGCTGCCGGCGCTGCATGTGATCAACGAGCATCTGCGCTGCGTTCCGATGGGGGCAATCCCCGAGCTGGCAGCCATGCTGGAACTTTCGCCGGCGCAAGTCTACGATACGCTCTCGTTCTACGGGTTCTTTCGCTCTGAGCCCGGCGGCAAGGTGCGGGCCTGGGTGTGCCGCTCGATCAGTTGCGCTCTCCGCGGCGGCGAGGAGGTCCTGGCGGCTCTCGGCGACAAGCTGGGGGTGGCCCCCGGTGAAACGACCCCCGACGGCCGGATCACGCTGGAGTTTGGCGAATGCCTGGGCCTCTGCGATTTCGCGCCGGCGATGCTCGCTGGATGCCGGGTGCATAAGAATATGTCGGTCGAGCGAGTTGACGATGTGGCCGCCGAATTGAGAAGGCAGGCGGACGGAGGCTGATTCTTGGAGATGTCATTCGAGACACCAGCATGCAACAAGGATTCGAGTGGGATCCGGAGAAGGCGCTTGTCAACAAGCGCAAGCATCGGGTGTCGTTCGAGGAGGCGGCCACTGTATTTGGAGATCCCCTTTCGTTGACAATTGCCGACCCAATTCACTCCACTGACGAGGATCGGTTCATCATCCTCGGCCAGTCCGACAAAGGGCGATTGCTGGTCGTGGTGCATGTCGAGCGAGAGAAAAGAATCAGAATCATCTCGGCAAGGGTCGCAATGAGCAAGGAGCGACGAAACTATGAAGAAGGCACTTAATAAGAAGTCATCTGACGCTGAAATGGCGGACGAGTACGATTTCTCCGGTGGGATTCGGGGAAAATATTCAAAGCGATTCGCTGCCGGCAGCAACGTCGTGGTTTTATCGCCCGACGTTGCGCAATCTTTTCCCGATTCGCAGTCTGTTAACGAAGCTTTGCGCCTCTTGATGAAAATCGCCGCACGAAAGAGTATCCGAGGTCATCGTGCCTGAGTTCGAACCCGTCCTCCTTGCCAATATCGACAAGCCCGACAGCCACACGCTCGGCGTGTATCAGGCGGCCGGGGGTTACACCGCCATCAGCAAGGTGCTCGGGGGCGGCATGTCACCCGTCGACGTGGTCGAATTGGTCAAAGCGTCCGGGCTCCGCGGCCGTGGCGGGGCCGGGTTTCCCTGTGGGATGAAGTGGAGCTTTCTGCCCAAGGACCACCCTGGCCCGATTTACATGTGCGTCAACGCCGACGAGAGCGAGCCGGCGACGTTCAACAACCGCATTCTGATGGAGCAGGATCCTCACCAGGTGATCGAAGGAATCATCATCGGCTGCTACGCCACGCGGGCGAAAACGGCGTATATCTACGTGCGTTACGAGTATCCGACCGCGTTTCAGCGATTGCAGCAGGCGCTCGACGAATGCTACGCCGCAGGCCTGCTCGGCAGGAACATCCTGGGGAGCCAGTTCTCGCTCGACGTCTACCTGCACCGCGGCGCCGCGGCCTACATCTGTGGCGAGGAGACCGGGCTGATCGAAAGCCTCGAAGGGAAACGCGCCTGGCCGCGCATAAAGCCTCCCTTCCCGGCGATCGAAGGGGCGTTCCGCAAGCCGACCGTCGTCAACAACATCGAGACGATGGCGTGCGTCCCGCACATCGTCAATCGGGGCGCCGACTGGTTCAAGTCGATGGGCGTCCCCTCCACCGGCCCCAAAGACCCGGGAAGCTACGGACCCAAGCTGTATTGCATCAGCGGGCACGTCAACAAACCCGGCTGCTATGAGATTCCGATGGGGATCACCTGCCGCGAGCTCGTCGAAAAATACGGCGGCGGCGTCTGGAAAGGTCGCAAAGGCAAGGCGGCGATTCCCGGCGGACTGAGCATGGGGCTCTTCACTGAGAAAGAATGGGACACCCCGCTCGACTTTGCCGGCCCGGGAAAGGTCGGGTGCCTGGGGCTGGGGACTGCGGCCGTGACGGTGATGGACGAAACCGTGTCGATGGTCGACTACCTGCACAACGCCTGCCGCTTTTTCGCCCACGAATCGTGCGGGCAGTGCACCCCCTGTCGCGAGGGGACGAGCTGGGCCGAACGAACATTGACCCGCATCAAGCACGGCAAGGGGCGGCTGAAAGACCTCGACGTGCTGGTGAGCATCGCCAGCTCGATCGGCATCATCCCCGGCACGACGATCTGCGGCCTCGCCGACGGCGCCGCCTGGCCGATCAAAAACGCGATCAGCAAATTCCGCGACGAATTCGAGGACTATATCAAAACGACCAATCCCACCGGCTACATGCAGGAAGACCCGGCGGATGCGCTGCAACTGGTGGAGTTGTCGCACTAGAGGCACGGCCATCGCACGCAATTGATTGCAAGGTACAATGCCGTACGAGATTGTTATTACATCAGCCGCAGATGACGAGTTAAGCACACTTTCAGCATACGACCGAAACAGCATCGTTGACGCGATGCAGCTACACTTGACGTATCAGCCCACAGTGGAGAGTCGCAGTCGAATCAAGAGACTCATTCAACCCGCAATCAGCGAGTACCGGCTAAGAGTGGGGGACTTCCGAGTCTACTACGATGTCATTCAAGACGACTTTCGAATCGTCGTACTGCATGTCATCAAGAAGGGACGAAATACGACACCGCAAGGCGATCAAACATGAAGATCATCGAGCTCAACCCCTCTCCACCCGACGTCAACATGCTGCTTCAAGCGATCCAGGAAGACGACGTGCTTCTCGTGCGCGACGGGCACGCGATCGTACGACTTGAGAAATTTGATGATGATGACTGGGATGACTGGAAATACGAACACAGCACCGAAGCCATCGCCCGCGGAGGAAAAGCTCGCGACGACTACCGGGCCGGACGATTTCGTACCTTGCCGCCCGCAGCTAGTGAGAACGACCCGGCCAGCTAATCGAATCAGTACGCCGAAGCACACATAGAATTGGACCAAACGACGCAGTGCGTCGAGACGCGCGTTTCCCAGGCGAGTTGGGGACGGGGAACGAGGAGTGATTGATGGCGACGATTACGGTTGACGGAAAAGACATTCAGATCGGCGATGACGAGCGGCTGAACGTGATTCAGGCTGCCGATCGGGCCGGGGTGGCGATTCCTTTCTATTGCTGGCATCCGGGGCTCTCGGTCGTCGCCAGTTGCCGGATGTGCCTCGTCG